>JBBSFA010000001.1:0-18631 GCA_038239185.1 Elainellales cyanobacterium
ACAGAATTGATTGACATTCGCGCGATCGATATTCCTACCAATGATGCAGGTGAATCGAGCAAAAATCCTCAATTTTCTGCGACAATGGAGCGATCGGATGGATTAATTATTGTAGTGCCGGAGTACAATCACGGCTATCCCGGATTACTCAAGCATGTTCTTGATACTTGCCTAAAGGAATATATTCATAAAGCCGTTGGACTATGCGGAGTTTCAGCCGGATCGTTTGGCGGAACGCGAGTGATCCAAAACTTGCTGCCTGTGATGCGCGAGCTAGGGCTAGTCGCCACCTTCTATGACCTGAATTTCAGCGCGGTACAAACCTTATTTGATGAATCGGGTCGATTAATTGATCACTCTACCTATAGCCGTAGATTCGATCGATTTATGGATGAATTGATCTGGATGTCAACAACGCTGCGCTATGGTCGTCAATCTGTCAATGTAGATAAGAAAGAAGCGCCATAAATGGGATAAATAGATAACCCACAAAGGTCAGGTTAATTGGCCACTGGGCGTGGTAAAACATACGTAGAAAGATTTATTCTTGAGACACTGATCTAGTCAATCGATTTGTTTCAAACCCTTATAGAGCTATCTAGTCTGGATCGAAAAACTTCCCATGTCTCATTCTCTCTCTACAGCTTCCGTTTCAGCTAATTTGCCCACAAATAAGCTGTCTCTGAATGAGCGATATCAGCAAACGCGCCAGTTGAGCGAACAGCTCTGTCAGCCCTTAGCAACGGAAGACTACGTGATTCAAAGTATGCCAGATGTCAGCCCGCCAAAATGGCATTTGGCGCACACGACTTGGTTTTTTGAAACATTTCTGCTGGTTCCGTTTCTAGCCGACTACGCTGTATTTAGCGCTGAATTTGGCTACTTGTTTAACTCTTACTATGAGACAGTTGGGCAGCGTCACCCCCGATCGCAGCGAGGCTTATTGTCTCGTCCAACGGTGGAGCAAGTTTATCAATACCGCGCTTTTGTCGATGAAGCGATGCAAAGGCTTTTGACTCAAACGCTAGAACCAGCAGTAGAATCACTGGTCGTGCTGGGGCTGCATCATGAACAGCAGCATCAAGAATTGCTGTTGACTGACATCAAACATATTTTGGCTGTCAATCCGCTTCGCCCTGCCTACCAAGCGAATTTGCCAGTGATGGATGTAGAGACTGCCTCTCAAGAGCGATGGCTAGACTATCCGGGTGGACTTTATGCGATCGGCTATGAGGCAGACTTTGCGGCTGAATTCGCTTCTAAGCTTGCTTTTGACTCGCTTGCTTTCGGCTCCAAGTTTGCTTTCGATAATGAGTCGCCTCGGCATCAAGTCTATCTGCAAGACTACTGGCTAGCCTCTCGGCTGGTCACAAACGGCGAATACTTAGAGTTTATACAGGCAGACGGCTATCAAACGCCGGACTACTGGCTCTCGGCAGGCTGGGCGATCGTGCAAGCTGAGCAATGGCGATCGCCACTCTATTGGGAGCAGCAAGCTGGAGATTGGCAGGTCATGACTTTAGGCGGAATGCGCCCCTTAAATGAGCACGAGCCTGTCTGTCATGTGAGCTACTACGAGGCAGATGCCTACGCCCGTTGGGCAGGTAGACGCCTTCCGACTGAGGCGGAGTGGGAGGTTGCAGCGACGCAAGTGGCAATACAGGGAAATTTTGTGGACAGAGGACGGTTTCACCCCGCCCCTGCCACCGGAGAAACTCGCCCGGATCAACTCTTTGGAGATGTCTGGGAATGGACGCAGAGCGCTTATCTTCCTTATCCCGGCTTTCAAGCTGCGCCCGGAGCAGTGGGGGAGTATAACGGTAAGTTTATGTGCAACCAGATGGTCTTGAGGGGCGGCTCTTGTGCAACTTCGCAAAGCCATATTCGTCCCAGTTACCGCAATTTTTTCCCACCTGAAACTCGCTGGCAGTTTAGCGGTATTCGTCTGGCTCGGTAGCGCTTCGCTAAGTCTATCTCTTGCGATCGAATACGCGATATTGTACATCATGTACATTGTGTATTTCTTCATCCTGTCACGGTGTACCCTTTACCTCTATCGCTATGCCCGCAATTTTAAGCCCTCAATTCAGCGTTAAGCTATACGATTTGCATCCACCCCTAGATGACATTCGTGCGGATGTGATTCACGGACTGAGCCAGCCTCAAAAATCAATGCCGCCTAAACTGCTGTATGACAAGCAAGGAGCAGAACTCTTTGATTCAATC
Source organism: Elainellales cyanobacterium (assembly GCA_038239185.1). GTDB lineage: Bacteria > Cyanobacteriota > Cyanobacteriia > Elainellales > Elainellaceae > FACHB-886. The sequence continues at coordinate 2,227 of JBBSFA010000001.1, forward strand.
TGTGAATTAGAAGAGTACTATCTGACGCGCACCGAGATAGCAATTTTGCGAACCCACGCTGAAGAAATTGCTGCTTTAATCGGTGACGGAGTTTTAGTCGAATTTGGCAGCGGTAGCATTCAAAAAGTGCGGATTTTGCTAGATGCAATGCCACATCTCACGACCTATGTGGGATTAGATATTTCCAAACAGCATCTGCAAGAAGCCTGTATCAACTTGGCGCAAGATTATCCGGGATTGGAGGCGATCGCCATCTGCACAGATTACACGCAGCCCCTAAGATTATCTGACATTGAGTCCATTCGATCGAAACATAAAGTTGGGTTTTTCCCAGGCTCTTCGATCGGCAACTTAGAGCCTGATGAAGTCGTGCAATTTTTGCAGAATGCCGCTACTATGCTGCATCCCCACGGCGATTTTTTGATTGGCGTGGATCTCAAAAAAGATAAGGCGATTCTAGAGCCTGCCTATGATGACTCAAAAGGCATTTCTGCCGCGTTTGCACTCAACTTGCTGACTCGCATCAATCAAGAGCTAGGGGCTGATTTCGATCTGGATAGCTTCCGCTATCGGGCGGTCTACAATCCAATCGGACGGATTGAAATGGACTTAGTGAGTCTCAAAGATCAAATTGTCCATCTAGAAGACATCGAAATTTCTTTCCGCGCTGGAGAAACGCTCAGAACAGAGAATTCGTACAAATATACGATCGCTGAGTTTCAAGCTCTAGCTTTAAAGGCGGGTTTTCAAGCCAAGCAGACCTGGACTGATCCGCAGCAACTTTTTAGCTTGCATTACTTGCGCTTATCAGTGTAGAAGTTTTAACCCGCAAGAGGTCTATCTCTGGCGGGTTAAAACCGCAAACTATGCCCGTTCTTGCTCCGCGATGTCCTCGCGTCGCCGTTTGCTAGCACCGTGGAGCAATCGCCCAAACAGCAGTTCCTGGAATGAATCGATGTAGGTAAAGATCACGGGAACCACTACCAAAGTCAGCATCGTTGAAGTCATCAAACCGCCGATGACGGCGATCGCCATTGGACTCCGCACCTCAGACCCCGCACCAATTCCTAGCGCGATCGGCACCATGCCAGCGATCATGGCGATCGTGGTCATCAAGATGGGGCGGAGGCGAGCAACGCCAGATTCCAGGATTGCTTTAGCGGGCGGCACACCTTCTTTCTGGTTGACTAAGGCGTAGTCTACTAGCAGAATCGAGTTTTTTGTCACCAAGCCCAGCAGCAGCACAATGCCGATCAGCGCATACAAGCCTAAGACCTTTTGAGTCAGCAGCAGCCCTAATAACGCCCCGCCGAGCGAGAAGGGCAGTGCCACCATAATCGTCAGCGGATTGAGGAAATCGCCAAACAGCAGCACTAAAACGGCATAAATAAACAGCACGGCTGCACCCAAAGCAAGCCCGACGTTAGTGAATAACTCTGCCATCACCTTGGCGCTGCCGAAGTTTTCTTGCTTGACGCCGGGCGGAAGATTGCGTAAAGCCGGAAGATTTTGGACTGCTGTGGACGCATTACCCAGCGCGATTCCTTGCAGGTTTGCCTCTACTGAGATTTTGCGCGATCGATTGTAGCGATCGATCTGAGAAGGACCGTTACCAAAGCTCACCGTTGCAACGCTTTGAATCGGGATCAGATCGTTGTTGCGATTGGGAACTTGCAGATTGCGAATCGTATCCAGATCATTGCGGTATTTAGGCGCAAGCTGAACGCGAATCGGGATTTGGCGATCGGGCAGATCGAACTTTGCCAAATTCGCATCGGTGTCGCCCAAGGTGGCTAAGTTTGCCGTGCGGGCGATCGTTTGAACGCTGACATCCTGATCGGCAGCTCTTTGCGGATCGGGTCGGATGAGGATCTCAGGCTTGACCAAACTGGCACTAGAGCTAATTTCCACCAAACCCGGAATCTGACGCATTTGCTTTTCCAGGTCTTCAGCAACGCGAGTTAGAGTTGTGGCATCTTCGCTCTTGAGGACGATCGCCAGTTCTTTAGACCCACCCCCAACGCTGGCGCTATCGAAACTGAGCCGCACCCCTGGAATCTGGCTAAACACGGGACGAACCTGTGTTTCAAACTCCGATCGCGGAATCTTGCGCCCTTCGCCTCGCGGCTTTAGCTTGACATAGAGCGTAGATTTAGCGACCTCTTCGCTGGTTTGCACTCCTTCTACATTGGAATTTGCCAGCAATAGCTTAGTCAACTGCTGCGTTGCTCGATCGGTATCGTCGATCGTCGAACCGGGCGGCAGTTCCATATTAACGACCGACAGAGCCGTGTCGTCGTTGCCCAGTAGTCCCGTTGGAATATGGGGAACCAGCATAAAGCTGCCTACCAGAAAGGCGATCGAAGCAAGCAGTGTCACCACTCGATTTTTCAATGCCCAATTCAGCAAGCGACGATACTGATAAGACAGCCGATCTTTGTTGAGATCTTCGCGGTGAGCTGGCTTGTCTTTCATAATATAGGCTGCCATCAACGGCGTGATCATCCGCGCTACCAATAGCGAACACAAAACAGCCGCAGAAACCGTTACCCCAAACGGACGGAAATATTGACCGCTAATTCCCGACATGAGGGCAACGGGAGCGAACACCGCCACGATACTCATCGTCGTTGCCACGACCGCCAAACCAATTTCATCAGAGGCTTCCAATGCCGCTTTATAAGGCGACTTGCCCATCTGCTGATGTCGTTCAATATTCTCGATCTCTACGATCGCATCATCCACCAAAATCCCGACCACCAAAGCCATTGCCAGCAGCGTCATGAAGTTCAGCGTGTAGCCAAACAGCTTGAGCACCATAAAAGTCGGAATCAACGACAGCGGCAAAGCCACGGCTGTAATCAGCGTCGCTCTCCAGTCGCGCAGGAAGATCCAGATGGTGACGATCGCCAGTGCTGCACCTAGCAGAACGGCTTCGACGGAAGCGTTATAGGACTCTCGCGTATATTCTGCATCAACGTTATTGACCAGTTCCAGCTTGATATCTGCTGGCAGTGTTTTTTGCAGATCTTTAACCGCCGCTTGCACCCCTTCTTCAACTGTCACCAGCACGCTGCCCGTACTGCGCGACACCGAAAACACCACCGCCGTTTGGTTATTCAATCGAGCGATTTGGCGAACATCTGCGGCTCCATCGGCTACAGTTCCCAAGCTAGAGAGCGGCACATAACCGCCTTTCGGCAAGGCAATCTGATAGTTTTGCAACGCCTCAACGCTGGGCGCGCTGCCCAAGGTGCGGATCGTTTGCTCACTGCCGCCGACTTCGCCGCGCCCCCCTGGCTGGTTAGTGTTAAAGGCGCGCACCTGATCATTGACCTGAGTCGCGGTGATGTTCAGTGCTTGCAGGCGATCGGGATTCAGGTCAACCCGGATTTCGCGATCGATCCCGCCAACGCGCTGCACCTGAGAGACTCCTGTGACCGTCAACAAGGCTCGACTGATCTCTTGATCAACCAGGTTGCTCAGCTCGCCCACCGATCGATGGGTAGACGAAACCGCATAGGTGACGATTGGTGCGCCCGCAATATCAACTCGCTTCACGATCGGATCGGTGATATCCTGCGGCAGATTTTGCCGAATCTGAGAAATCGCGTTCCGGACATCGTTGGTAGCGCGATCGCTATTCGTGCCTAGCACAAAGTTAACAACGGTCAGAGAAGAGCCGTCGGTCACGGTAGACGTAATCTGATCGATGTTCCCCAGTCCTGCTACTGCATCCTCTACTTTCTTCGTCACCTGTGCCTCTAGCTCAGACGGATCGGCTCCAGGCTGTGCCACTGATACGGTGACTGCGGGAATATCAATATTGGGACTCTGGTCAATTCCGAGCGATGGAAATGCCACCAGTCCTGCTAGCGTGAGCACCAAGAACAGCACCAAGGTAGGTACAGGGTTGCGAATCGACCAAGCCGAGATATTAAATGACATGGAAGCGTTGGGGAATAAAGAGATTCGTTAGTTCTGCACAACCGTGACGCGATCGCCATCTTTGACATAGCCCGCGCCAGCTACCACCACGCGATCGCCGGGTTTTAAACCGCTGAGAATCGCAGTTCGAGCTTTGGTCGGATCGCTGGAATCTTGCCGTGTTCCAACTTTTACAGGCTTCGCGTGAACGGTACTGCCGCCGTCTAAGACATACACGATCGATCCGCCGTCAGCTTGTGGCAGCACGGCAGTAGCAGGTACGGTCAGCCCTTGATCGGTTTGAACTGTGATCGCAGCTTTGAGGAACATGCCCGATCGCAGCAGCGAACTGGCAGGCAGGTCAATCTTGACGGTCGCCTGTCGGCTTTGGCTATCCACCAGCGGCGAAATTTCTCGGACTCGTCCCTGAAGACTAATCCGTTGATCCGCATCTGATGTAATCCGAGCGAGTGAGCCAATCTTGATCTGGGGTAGCTCTGTTTCAGGTACTTTGGCTTGCAGCTCTAAAGCCCCGTTGCGAATCAAAGAAAAGAGCTTGTCTGATCCAGTCACGTTGCCGACCCGCGCGACTTTTTCAGCAATCATGCCGCTGCTGGGCGATCGCACAAAGGTTTGCTCAATCTGGGTTTGCAACTGTTGAATATGGGCTGTTTTACTCGCCACATCGGCTTCAGCGCTGGAAATATTGGCTCGCGCTACGTTAACAGATTCCTGCGCCGTTTTGCTGGCAGTCGCATAGGAATCTAAATCCTTCTGCGAAACTGCTCCGGCTTCAGCTAGGTCTTGGTAGCGTCTCAAGTCGGTGTCTGCCTGTGCCAATGTTGCCTGCTCTTGCGCCAATGCCGCTCGCTTTTGCTGCACCACTGCCTGCGTTGAGGCAGCATCAGCTTGCGCCTCGTTGAGCTGAGATTTGAGCACAGAGCTATCTAGCACGGCTAGCACCTGTCCAGCTTCTACCGTTTGTCCTTCTTCGACTAAAATTTGCTGGATCTGTAGCCCGGTCACTTGCGCTGAAATCGGCAGCAAATCAAAAGCTGCGACGCTGCCCGTCACATCAACCGTTTGCGTCACGCGGGTGAGAGCGGCAGGAGCCGCTGTGACACTTTGGCTAGAAGCTGCCGCCGATGGAACGGGCGTAGGTTCAGCGGTGCGGGAACCGGACGAGAGTTGAAGCGCTGTAGTGGCGATCGCCGCACCCAACCCGATGCCTAGCGCGAGTCCACGCCAGCCGCCCAGCCATTTGCCTGAAGCGGAACTTGGACTTCCTGCGGGTGTTGCAGAGTGGAGTTCCCCCGCAGTAACCGCGTCAGATGATTTTTGATTATCCGCGTCTGAGAACATATCGTAAGCCAAAATCCTTTCTCCCCCTAACCAGGACTGTGTTTCTGCTGTGTTTCTACGAAGCCGACCCTTCAAGCGGGGTTAAAACGCGAGCTAGGCTGCATCTGGGCTATGAACTTGTGTTTTTCTGGTGTTTTTTCTGGCGTTTGCAGAGATCGCGAGGATGTCTCGATTTGCGTGATCTCAGGGTTCCCTGAAAGATTGCACTTGAGGCGATCGGATGGAAGTGGACATTTGTCCACTTAATAATTTATGATAAACGGACAGATGTCCACTTGTCAATTGCGGTGATTTAAGGTTCACTCCAACCCTAGGGGCTACTATTTCGGACTCAGTTCCAAAATTCAGTCGTTGGGTAGAATTGCCTTAATTGCCAAACCTATAAAAAACTGATTTAGCGTGAAAAAGAATCCTGAATCTGAAAGGAGTCATTCAAAACCAGAAAATTTCGCCGAAAACCTGTGCGATCGATTCGAGGAGTTGATCCGCCCCGAACGACGAGATGCCGCCGAAAATCGGCAGCGCATTCTAGAAACGGCGCGGCAACTGTTCGCAGAACAGGGAGTCGAAAATGTGACGATGCATCAGATTGCCAAAGTGGCAGGCATCGGACAAGGGACGCTTTATCGGCGCTATATCAACAAGGGCGATCTCTGCTTCGCGCTACTGCGAGTCAGCTTTGCTGAAATGCGCGACGAGGTTGATCAATCTTTGGCAAAATCAGAGTCCAAGAGCCGTTTGGCACAGTTGGATGATTTGCTCAAGCAGTTAGTTAATTTTATTGAAAATCAAATTCCGCTGATCGGAGTGATTGAAACGGGAGACGGCATCAAAAAGCACAAATCCCCTTACCGCAACCCCTTGTATGAATGGGCACATCAAACCGTCTCTCGGCTTTTGCAGGAAGCGATCGCCCAAGCCGAAATTCTGCCGTTGGACCCTGTTTACACCGCAGATGCGCTTCTAGCCGCGCTCAATGCTGATATGTATCGGTTTCAGCGAATCGATCGCGGCTTCACACCTGAGCAAATTCTTCAGGGCGTTCGCTGGATTTACATTGAAAGGTTGAAGATCTCGAAAGGTTAAAAGTGAGCCGCTAGAGTGACCATCGGTTGCACTGAGCCTACTTCTGACTTGAAGCAAGCTCCAGCCTTAGCTCTATTTTTGTCACCCTATTCTGATTTCAGCGCCAGATCGAGCACTCTTCTAGCCGATTCAGCTTGCGCTCTTGCCTGTTTGTACTGCACGTTTGCCTGAGCAAAAGTACTCAGTACTTTCAGCCCTTGCCGCAGTTGTTCTAGCTGTTCGTCCGTGATCCGCTCGTCCGAAAAAAGTAAATTGATTAGCTCCCGGATTTGCAACGCTTCTTCCCGCGTCTGCTCAACCTTGGTTTTCAGCTTGATCAGCTGATGGAGAGACTGCACCGCTTCCGACACTTCATCGACTTCTGCCTGAACAGATTCAGTAGGCTGGGGTTCTTGAGCCAAAATCAGTTCATCCTGGGTTAACCCATTGGGAAGTTCGATCGTCTGTTCATCGAGCAACTGATAGGCTTGCTCCATTGCTTTTTGGCGAGATGCCTTAGAATCTTTGCTACCTGGCACAATAAGGCTCACTTCGGGATGTTCTTTGAGAGTATAAGTAGGCATAATACGAATAAAGTACCTTTATACTATCAACTGTACACGAGACTCACAGAAATGACTGACCCAGCGAAAAAACTCTTATTAACCCAACCCCGATCGGTCTAGGTTGGCTAGAGTTTTATGCGCGAAAAATGTGGCTTAGCTTACTGCTTTGAAAGCCGCACCTCATGTTAACTATAAGGTAGCAAGAGGACAACTTTTCGGTTCAAGGCATTATAGCGGTCAAGGCGGTCAAGCAATGATCGAAACACATTCATCTGCGATCCATTCAATTCGGCGCAATTCCTACTTGCAGATGTTTGGTCAGCCGCCGTTGCTCTCTAGTCATCAGAGCGGCTGGCGGGGAGTTGATCTACTCTATTGTCGTGAGCCTGCGGGCGAAGTGCCTGAGCATTTTTTTCAGCAGTGCCATCTTCTCTGTATTGAAACCGTTCATCGTCCCTGTGCCGCCAGCAAATGGATGGATGGACAAGTGCAGGATAAACCGATCACCAAAGGCGATGTGTTTATCATTCCTGAGCAGGTGCGATATAGAGAGCGATGGGAAGGCGAAATCGAATTTATCAGCCTGCTCCTGGATTCAGAGTTTATCGAACAAATTGCTCAAGATTCAACCGATTTTGCGACGGTCGAACTTATACCGCTTTTTCCCAAGCCCGATCCCTTGATCTATCAAATTGGCTTAGCGCTAAAAACCGCCCTTGAAACCGAGGCCATTACCCGGCTCTATGCTGAAACACTGGCATCGGCGCTAGCGGTTCATCTCTTGCAGCACTACTCTGCCAGAAAAATTACGCTAGGGAGCTACAGCGGCGGACTCTCAAAACCAATGCTGAAGCAGATTGCGCACTACATTCATGCCCATCTAGAACAAGATTTAAGCCTAACCGAATTGGCGGCTTTGGCACAGATGAGCTGTCATCATTTTGCACGGTTATTTAAGCGATCGACTGGAGTTTCTCCCCATCAATACGTGATTCAATGTCGGGTAGAGCGGGCAAAGCAGTTGATTTTGCGAGAAGAACTCACGATCGCTGAGATTGCTCACCAGCTTGGGTTTGCCAATCAAAGCCATCTGAGCCGTCATTTCAAACGTTTAGTTGGAGTTAGCCCAAAGCAATTGCTCAAGCGATAGAGCCAGAATGTACTCAAAATCGTCAAGAACGTGTGAGACAAAAATCCCAGTCAATCTCTATACTTGTATCCAAAAGATTCATTGAGTTGTTAGGAGTCTTTATGACAACATCTACCTTAAACACATTGCACGATTGGAACACTTATATTCATCAACGCAAACCCTTTTGGAATGCGATCGCGCTCCTCTACACGTTGGCAGGCTACGTCGGCGGTGTTGCGCTGCTGTTTGCCGCAAATTTTTGGCTCAATGGATTAGGTGTTGTACTAGTAACCCATACGCTCGTGCTTTCTGCCTACTTTGCCCATGAGTTCATGCACGGCACCATTTTTGACCACATGAAGCCTAATACTGCCTGGGGCAATGTCATGCAGTGGTTGCATGGGACATCCTATTTTCCCTTTCGCAAAGTGGCGCAATACCATATCGATCATCATATTGAAGGCGTTGATTTCTACTCATTCGATCGCACCGCCTTACTGCAAAGCCTGCCTACCCCGATTCAAAAGCTGATCGTCGCGCTGGAGTGGCTTTACTTTCCTGCAACTTTTCTCCTCTCGCAGTTTCAGGCAATCAGCGCCCCTTTCTGGCAAGCCGATCGCCAGTCCGAACGCTGGCGGATCAGTCTTGTGTTGGGGCTACGGCTTCTGATGTTTGCCGTTTTAGGCTGGTTTTCTGCCAAGGCGCTGATTTTATACTTTGCTTCTTACATCGGCATGGTCAACATTGTACGGCTGATGGATTGTCTGCAACACACCTATGTTGCTTATCCGGCTGACACTCCTGTCGCCAAAAAAGATCCTGCTTACGAACAGGCAAACACGTTTAGCACGCCTATTTCTCGCCGCCACCCCTGGCTGAACTTGCTGTTGCTCAATTTTGGCTACCATAATGCCCATCATGCCGTGATGAAATGTCCCTGGTACAATTTGCCTACGCTCGATCGGGCGATCGCGCAACAGCAGCCAATTCATCACCTGAGTCTTTTGCAAGTTCTTGCTAATTACCATCGCTTTCGCGTTCAGCGGGTTTTCAGCAAAGATGAAGGAACCACAACCCTAGACGCGCAGGGCAGCTTGCAACTGCACCAATTTTATGGCGTGAATGGGGGAACCAGTATTCTTCTGTAGGAGAACTCGATGACTTTCAACCTAAATTGCAGCAAATCGGCGCTGATTATCATTGACTTCCAGACTGGAACCTTTATGGAGGGCGATGCGCTGACGATCGTAGGCAGTCAAGCGGCTTTGCCTAAAGCCAAACAGGTTTTAGCAGCAGCTCGTAAAGTCGGGCTACCGATCGTCCACGTCAAGGAAGTTCACCGCAAAGAGATGGTGGACTTTGGGCGAGAGTTGGATGGAGCAGAACCCATTCACTGCCTGGAAACTTGGGCAAGCACTGATTACTACTGGGAATTAGCGCCGATCGAGGGTGAATTCACGATCAGTAAACGCCGCTATAGCTGCTTCTTTGGCACAGATCTAGAAATCTTGCTGCGAGGACTCAAAGTCGAAACGCTGATCTTGATGGGAACGATGACGAATGTTTGTGTGCATTACACCGCCGCCGATGCCCACCACAGAGACTATCACTTTCATGTGATTGAGGACTGCTGTGCGGGTTCTGATTGGGAGGCTCATTGGGCAGCTTTAACCGCGATGGAGTATCTTCAGACGGGCGCTCGCATCTCACACAGCGATTTCGTGGCAGCCACAGAAGCGGCGATCGCACCTGTTCTGTAAAAACCTGCTTGGATGAACCTTCGATACTTTTCCTGGTCGTATGGGCATACTAATCCGGACGGCAGTATGCATTCTGAGGACAAGAGCAATGGAGGTAATGACTGAACTGTTAGGGTATCAGATTACAGAGCAGCTCTATGTAGGTTCTCGTACCCTGGTTTATCGAGGCTTGAGAGAGCACGATCAGCACCCAGTTGTGATCAAACTGCTGCAAAATTCGTTTCCCAGCTTTAATGAACTTGTTCAGTTTCGCAATCAGTATGCGATCATGCGCTGTATCACTGATTCAAACACTGAGAATCTACTGTCCAGCATTGTTCGACCGATCGCCCTAGAGCCTTACCAAAATGGCTATGCTCTTGTCATGGAAGATTTTGGTGGCATTTCTCTGAAGCAATTTTTGAGGCAAGAGGGTAGTTTTGGGCGCAACCCGCTTGCCCTATCTCAATTTTTTGGAATTGCGATTCAGATAGCCGACGCTTTGGACGAACTCTATCGTCATCGGGTGATTCACAAAGATATTAAACCTGCCAATATTTTAATTCACTTAGAAACGCACCAGATCAAACTGATCGATTTTAGCATTGCTTCTCTGTTGCCTCGTGAAACCCAAGAAATTCAAAGTCCAAATGTGCTTGAAGGAACATTAGCTTATCTTTCCCCAGAGCAAACAGGTAGAATGAATCGGGGAATTGATTACCGCACCGATTTTTACTCTTTGGGCGTGACATTTTATGAGCTATTGACCGAACAGCTTCCATTCAAATCGAATGAGCCGATCGAACTGGTTCATTGCCATCTTGCCAAGCAGCAGCAGCCAATTCATCAAATTAATTCAGACTTGCCCAGAATGCTGTCTGCGCTGATCGATAAGCTGATGGCGAAAAATGCCGAAGATCGCTATCAGAGCGCCTTGGGACTCAAACATGATTTAGAGATCTGTCGATGGCAATGGGAGGAAACGGGTCAGATTCAGCCGTTTGAGCTTGGACTGTGGGATGTATCCGATCGCTTTTTAATTCCTGAAAAGCTTTACGGTCGGCAAGCAGAGGTCGAAGTGCTGCTGGATGCCTTCGATCGGGTTAGCAAGGGCAACACCGAGCTGATGCTGGTGGCAGGTTCTTCCGGGATCGGCAAAACGGCTGTTGTGAACGAGGTTCACAAACCGATCGTCCAGCAGCGCGGCTATTTTATCAAAGGAAAATACGATCAGTTTCAGCGCAATGTGCCTTTTTCTGCATTTGTGCAGGCTTTCCGAGAATTAATGGGGCAACTTCTCAGCGAAAGCGATGCTCAAATTAGCCAGTGGAAGTCCAAAATTCTCGCCGCCGTTGGGGAAAATGGACAAGTGCTGATTGAGGTGATTCCAGAACTGGAGCACATCATTGGTCAACAGCCTGCGGCTTTAGAGCTTTCTGGCAGCGCTGCCCAGAATCGGTTTAATCTGTTCTTTCAGCAGTTTGTCTGGGTCTTCACAACCAAAGATCATCCGCTTGTGATTTTTTTGGACGATTTGCAATGGGCAGATTTAGCTTCCTTGAAATTGCTGCAACTGATGATGATGGATGCAGGTCACCTGCTGGTGATTGCAGCCTATCGGGATAATGAGGTCTCTCCGGTTCATCCGTTTATGCTAGCGCTAGAGGAAATTGGCAAGGCTGGTGCGATCATCAATCGGATCAAGCTAGCTGCTCTGACACTAGTAGACCTAAACGATTGGATTGCAGATACGCTGAGCTGTACGGCAAATTTGGCACAGCCTCTCACCGCTTTAATTCATCAAAAAACAAAAGGGAATCCGTTCTTCGCCGCTCAATTTTTGAAACTGCTGCATGATGAAGCGTTGATCAGCTTCGATGTAGAAGTGGGTCACTGGCAGTGTGATATTGCACAGGTGCGATCGCGCAGCCTCACCGAAGATGTGGTTGAATTTATGGTGCAACAGCTCCAGAAGCTGGCTCCAGCGGCGCAGAAAACATTGAGGTTAGCCGCCTGTATCGGCAATCAATTTGATTTGGAGACTTTGGCGATCGTTCATGAGAAATCGCAGCTAGAGACGGCAACGGATTTGTGGCAGACTTTACAAGAAGGATTCATTTTACCAGTTAGCGATATTTATAAGTTTTACCAATCAAATGGAGTGGAATCAGCAGAAGATTTTGAGATAAGGCTCGATAAATTATCAAATGATCAACTGTCTGACTTACTTCCCAAATATAAATTTTCACACGATCGAGTCCAGCAAGCTGCCTATTCTCTAATTCATCCAGATCAAAAGCAAGCGACTCACTTAAAGATTGGTCGGCTCTTGTTGGTGAATTCAGCGATCGAAGCGCATAGCGAAAAAATAGTTAGCGAAAAAATATTTGAAGTTGTCAATCAACTCAATGAAGGATTGCCCTTAATCACAGAACCGATCGAGCGGCGGCAGGTAGCTCAATTGAACCTTTTAGCAGGTCGCACGGCTAAAATCTCTACGGCATACGCATCTGCGCTGAGCTATCTTGCGCTAGGGATTGAGCTTATGGCAGCAGACAGTTGGCAAACTGACTACGCCTTGACCCTGATGCTTCACACCGAAGCCGCCGAAGCCGCCTATTTGAGTACCCGCTATTCGATGTCTGAGCAATGGGTGAATCAGATTGAGCAACATACGACGAGTATTTTAGACACCGCCAAAGCCTATGAATTAAAAATTCAGCTTTACATGGCTCAGTTGGAGATGGAGAAGGCGATCGCCACTGGACTAGAAGCCCTCTCTGCGTTGGGGATACCGATCGCGAGTCCGCTGCATCGTGATCATTACGACCTGAAACTGCCAGCGCTGAACGAGTTAGACCAGATCGCAGAAATGACCGATCCAACCCAACTGGCAGCGCTGCGAATTTTCAATGTAGTTACCACGACTGCCTACCAAACTCAGCCAGAGGTTTTCCGCTGGATTGTTCTGACCCAGCTTGATCTGTGTATCTGCGATGGGCATTCGGCTTCAGCCGCGTTTGCCTATATCGCTTATGCCTGGTTCTGCGGCACGATCGGAGCCGCCGATCGCGCCTATCACGCAGGTCAGATTGCGATGGCGCTGGCAGAACGGTTTCACGCCAAAGAGCTGAGATGCAGTCTAATCCAACTGTTTGAATGTTTTGTTAGACATCAAAAAGAGCATATCCAAAAAACATTTTTGCCCCTCGTTGAATCAATTCAGATTGGGTTAGAAGATGGTGATTTGGAATATGTCGGATACTCAGCAATGAACTATGTGACGCATCTGTTTTTTAGCGGCGAACCTTTAGAGAGTTCAGAGGAAACGCAGCTTCAGTATGTAGAGCTATTGCTAAAACTCAAACAAGAGTTCCAAATTTATTACACGCAGCTTTGGCGGCAACTGACATTAAACTTAGCGGGAAAAGCGATCGATCCCTGTAATTTAGTCGGCGAAAGCTTTGATGAAACGCTGATACTGCCCCGCTTACAAGCCGCGCAAAATCATCAGTCTCTATTCGGCTATTACACAAACAAGCTGATCTTAAACTACATCTTTCAGCACTATGAACAGGCAGTGAACTATGCTGAGTTGACAGAGCAGTATGCGGGCTGCGGTGCAGGGCTAATGGCATCTGCTGTGTACTGTTTCTATCACTCTTTAGCGCTGCTGGCGCACTATGAGCAAGCCCAATCGCAGCTACAGTCTGTCTATTTGCAGAAAGTTGCCGACAATCAGATTGTGATGAAGCGGTGGGCAGACTCTGCGCCAATGAACTATTTGCATAAGTATTGTCTCGTTGAGGCAGAGCGACAGCGAGTGTTGGACAGCAAGGCAGACGCGATCGATCTCTACGATCGGGCGATCGATCTGGCTAGAGAGCACCACTATCCCAACGAAGAGGCTTTAGCCTGCGAGCTTGCCGCAAAGTTTTATTTGGGATGGAACAAGGAAGTTATTGCTAGCTCCTATATGACAGAGGCTTACTATGCTTATAGTCGTTGGGGAGCCAAAGCTAAAGTCGATGATCTGGAACAACGCTACCGCCAATTGCTTGCACCCATCTTGCACCCCCAGAAGCGAACGTTCACTGCCACCGAGACACTTTTGCTGACCTCTGCTCGATCGAGTCGAGGATCAACCTCTGCTAGTGGAATTTCAGATACGTTAGACCTCGCAACATTGCTGAAAGCCTCTCAGGCGCTCTCCAGCGAAATTGAACTGGAGAAGCTGCTTTCCACCTTGCTGCAAGTTGTCATTGAAAATGCTGGTGCTGACAAATGTGTGCTGCTGTTGCCTGAAGACGATCAATGGGTGATTCGGGCAATTCTGCAAACGGGAGAGACTGATGGTCACACTGTTCAACCCGCTACAATCCTGCGATCGATGCCATTACAGGCGGGACGGGATGTGCCGATTTCTCTGATTCAGTCGGTGAAACATACGTTGCAGCCAACTGTAATCTGGAATGCCGCTGTTCATCCCACCCTAATTGTGGATCTCTACATCAGCCAACGGTTGCCCAAGAGCCTTCTTTGTATGCCTATCTTGAATCAAAGGAAGCTAGTTGGATCTTATATCTGGAAAACAACTTTACGAGCGGGGCGTTCACAAGCGATCGCGTCGAACTGCTCAATCTCCTTTGCGCTCAAGCCGCTATTTCTTTGGAGAATGCTCGCCTCTATCACCGGGCACAGCACGCGCTGACTGAACTGCAACAGGCGCAGTTGCAAATTATTCAAAGCGAGAAAATGTCGGCTTTGGGTAACCTAGTGGCTGGGGTTGCCCATGAAATCAATAATCCGATCGCCTTTCTAGCGGGAAACATTAATCCAGCGCTGAGCTACACGAAAGATTTACTTGAGTTAATCGATTTATATCAGCAAAAGTATCCAAATTCTGATACAGACATTCAAGAACTGATTGAGTCGATTGATTTGAGCTATGTCCGAGAAGACCTGCCCAATCTCATCAGATCAATGCAGACAGGAGTTAACCGAATCCGCGAAATTAGCACCAGCCTCAGAACTTTTTCTCGCGCTGACAGCGATCACCCAATCACCTGTAACCTCCATGCTGGGATCGACAGCACCGTTCTAATTCTCAAGCATCGTCTCAAAGCTAATGAAATCCGCCCCGCGATCGATGTCAAGACAGAGTACGGACAGATTCCGCTTGTAGAATGCTATGCTGGGCAGCTTAATCAAGTCTTTATGAACCTATTGGCTAATGCCATTGACGCTCTAGAAGAAGCCAGCCAAGGGTATAGCTTTACAGAAATCGAAGCGCGGTCTAACCGGATTACAATCCAGACTGAGCTGTCGAGCGATGCTCAATCTGCAATCATCCGGATCAAAGATAATGGCATCGGCATGACTGAAAAGATGAAACAAAAAGCGTTTGATCATCTCTTCACGACCAAAGCTGTTGGCAAAGGAACGGGTCTAGGATTAACGATCGCTCATTCGATCGTCGTAGAAAAACATCAAGGCACGATAGAGGTATATTCCACCTTGGGAGTTGGAACAGAATTTGTGATTACAATTCCTGTTAAGGCGGAGATCGAACGTAAGGTTTAATAGGGTTAAGCCTAGTATTGCTAATTTATGTTGGGTTCGTATCTAGTAATACAGAGAGAAATAGGCAACTGCGTATCAATACAATATGACTTGGTCAAAAGAGGAGACTTGTGCTTGAGCGAACTGCTAACTTTTTAGATTCCGCTCGACTTTTGTTTGGGCTACAGCAAGGCAATAGAATTGCCCAAAGTTTGAGTGGTTGCTTAGAGCCAGAGGTCATTGCCAGCCGAGTCACCGATGGCTTAGTTGAAAAATTTAACTGCGCGTTTGCCCGGATCTGGATCGTCGAACCCGATCGCACAGCCCTGAAACTTGTTGCCTCTTCAGGCATGTATACGCGCCTAGATGGTTCGTTTGCAAAAGTGCCAATGGGAGCTTTTAAGGTTGGCAAAATTGCCCAGCATTGTATCCCGTTTTTAAGTAATCATCTGGCGGAAGAAACTTGGGTTAAAGATCGAGATTGGGCAATCAAGCACAAAATTCGGGGATTTGCAGGCTATCCGCTCGTGACGGCAGACGGCGCGATCGCGGTGCTGGCAGTCTTTAGTCGGCAGGCAATGGAGCCGGAGTTTCTGGAGATTTTGCAGGGACTCTGTACCACTGTGACGGTAGCGCTTGATAGCGCCCTGCGATATCAGCAGGAAAAACAGTTCTGGCAGTCTGCACCTAAAACTCTAGCTTACCCCTCGTCTACCTGTACCCCCCTGTCTGAACAGCTAGCCAATCTTTTGCAAAATTCTCGGCTGGCTTTGCTGGGAACAGAGCGGCCCTTAACGGCATCGCTCACCTGCCTTTTTCTGCGATCGAGCGAAATCCTAAGCCAGATGCAATGTATTCATTCTCGGCTAAACTATGGAGCTGAACAGATTTCTCTAGAGGCAATGGTGGCGATCGCCAACCAGTCTCCTGATGAACTCGCGTCGGCGTTTGGCGAACTACCGTTTGCGGCATCTTGCTTAGGCGGAACGCTGGAAACCTATGCAGGGATTGATCAAACAGCGCTTCAGATCATCCTAACGGTTCCTTATCCA
>JBBSFA010000002.1:0-18170 GCA_038239185.1 Elainellales cyanobacterium
AATCGGATCGGCATGTATGTGACGCTGCTGGGCTTGCGGGCGTGGACCGATCAGGGCTACAGCATCGAGGAAATTGATACCCTGACCGGAACGCTGATCGGCAGACCCAAGTCGGCAACCTTCCGCACCGCCGATTTGGTTGGACTAGATACTCTGCTCGCCGTTTTAGAGCACCTCTATCCCGCCATTCCTGGCGATCGAAACCGCGACCTATTTCGTGTGCCAGACATTTTGCAAAAGCTAGTCGCCACGGGTACGTTGGGCGCGAAAACTGGACAGGGTTTCTACAAAAAGCAGCAAGATAAAAAGCAGCAGTCGCAAATTTTGTCTTTGAATCCAGCGACCTTCACCTACGAACCCGCCCAACCGATCGCCCTCGGCAATCTGGACGCGATCGCCAAACTGCCCAACTTGCGCGATCGGCTTCAGGCTCTGTATGTCGATTGCAGCCGTGCCGGAGACTTTTTCAGACAGACAATCTTGAGCACATTGGCATACAGCGCCTGCCGGATTCCAGAGATTGCCGATCGCCCATTGGAGATCGATCGGGCAATGCGGTGGGGATATGGCTGGGAATTGGGTGTGTTTGAGCTATGGGATGCGTTGGGATTCGATCGAGTCCTATCAGATATGCGAACCGCAGGACTGATGATTCCCGATTGGATTGACCAAATGTCTAAAGCGGGTGTGACTCGTTTTTACAGTCCAGATGCATCTAATGACTCACAGGATATCAACATATCCGCCCTCAGCGCTGACCCTCAGCGAGTGGTTTGGCAAAACGCTGAGGCAGATTTGCTCGACTTGGGCGATGACGTTCTGCTGTATGCGTTCCACTCCAAAGGCAACACGCTCAGCTTCAAGGTGATGGAAGGGCTGACAGAAGCACTGCAAATTCTGGAAAGCAGCAGCGCGAAAGGTCTGGTAATCGGCAACGATAGCGCCAATTTTTCGGGCGGGGCAAATCTGGCAGAAATCGCGACGCTGGCGGCTTCCGGAACCGAAGCGATCGCCCATCTGATCGAGCAGTTTCAAACCACGCTCCAGTGGATTCATTACGCGCCCAAGCCGATCGTCGCTGCCATTCAGGGGCGAGTTCTGGGCGGTGGCTGTGAGCTAGTGATGGCTTGTCCGCAGGTGGTAGCGGCGGCTGAAACCTATCTGGGCTTAGTCGAATTGAGCGTCGGATTAATCCCTGGCGCAGGCGGCATCATGCGATCGGTGGCTCGGACGGTCGAGCGGGCAGCTAGTGCGACACCGGGGCATATTCAACCCTTCCTCAGCAGCACCTTTGAAACGATCGCCACGGCAAAAGTTTCCGGCAGCGCCTATGAAGCCCAAGCGTTAGGCTTTCTGCCGTCCACTGCCCGCATTCTGATGAATGCCGATCGTCGCCTTGCGGTGGCTAAAGCGGAAGTCTTGCATCTCGATCGGGTGGGCTACCTGCCGCCGTCGCAGAATCCAATTCTGGTTTTGGGTCGTCCAGCAGGGGCGGTGTTGAATCAGGTTGCCTATGTGTTTGAACAAGCCGGATATGCCAGCGAATACGATCGCTATCTCGCAGACAGACTCGCCTATGTCATGACGGGCGGCGAGATTTCGGCTCCTACGATCGTTTCCGAAGACTATCTGCTGCGGCTGGAGCGGGACACTTTCTTGCCGCTGCTAGCTCAACCCAAACCCCAGGAACGCATCGCTCAGAGGCTCAAAACCAAAAAACCGCTGAGAAATTAACGCCTCTGAAACAGGAGCAAAGGAGGGACTATGCAGATTGCCTATATCGTCAGCAGCGTTCGCACCGCGATCGGCAAAGCGCCGCGCGGCACGTTGCGAAATATGCGATCGGATGACTTGGGCGCGATCGCCCTTCAAGCCGCACTCCGCCAAGTAGAAGGACTGGAACCGCAAGACATTGATGATGTGATTGTTGGCTGTGCCTTTCCAGAAGCCGAGCAGGGTTTCAATTTGGGGCGCATCATCGCTCAGCGCGCTGGACTCCCAGATTCGGTCGCAGGCGTGACTGTAAATCGGTTTTGCGCCTCTGGACTGCAAGCGATCGCAATGGCAACGCAGGCGATCGCCACCGGACAGGCAGAGGCGATCGTTGCTGGGGGCGCAGAGTCGATGAGTTTGATTCCGATGGGCGGACATCTGATTGCCCCCAATCCAGACTTGATCGCCACTGCCCCGCGAGCCTACTGCACGATGGGATCGACGGCAGAAAATGTGGCACAGCGGTATGGCATTGCTCGCGCCGATCAGGATGCCTTTGCGCTGCGATCGCACCAACGAGCGATCGCAGCCATCCAAGCAGGCAAGTTTAACGACGAGTTGGTTCCTGTAGTTGTCAAAGCCATGCAGTATCACGACGGGCAGGTGCAACCCCAGGAAACAGTGCTGCAAGTAGACGAAGGCGTGCGGGCTGATACCAGTCTGGAGGCGCTTTCTCATCTGCCTGCGGCGTTCAAAGTCGGGGGCAGCGTTACGGCAGGTAACTCGTCGCAAATGTCGGACGGAGCGGCTGCCACGATCGTCCTCAGCCAGCGCAAAGTCGAGGCATTGAATCTGCGACCGTTGGGACGCTTGTTAGGGTTTGCGATCGCGGGTGTACCGTCAGAAATTATGGGAATTGGCCCAGTCGTCGCGGTTCCAAAAGTCTTGCAGCAGGTTGGACTGACGCTAGACGACATTGGCTTGATTGAGCTGAATGAGGCGTTTGCGGCTCAGTCGCTAGCCGTAATTCGCAAGCTGGGGCTGAACGAGGAAATCACAAATGTCAACGGTGGGGCGATCGCGCTGGGTCATCCGCTCGGCTGTACTGGGGCGAAGCTAACTGCGACGCTGCTGCACGAAATGAAACGGCGCGGTGTGCGCTATGGGCTGGTGACGATGTGTGTGGGCGGCGGCATGGGTGCTGCTGGCGTGTTTGAGAATTTGATGATTTAGGGAGAGTCGATCATGATTTCGCTGCTATCGATTCCGCTACTGTTCCCGGCTGATTTTCTTCCTGTTGTTGTACCCGCTTTGATTGTGCTGTTAGTCCTGCTGGGATACTGGGGCGTTCCCCTCTGGCTGTGGTCGCTGTATTTAGCAGTTACGCTTGGGGTGATCTCGGCTCCCCTTTGGCTCTGGCTTGTGTGCGGGATAGCTGCCGCGATCGCAAACATCACTTGGCTGCGGCGAACGTTGCTCACGGCTCCGATTCTCACCCTGATTCGATCGCGCCAGCTTTTGCCCAATATTTCTGAAACCGAACGGGCTGCGATCGATGCTGGAACCGTTTGGATCGAAGGAGAATTCTTTTCCGGGCGACCCGACTTTCAGCGGATACAAAATCAGCCTTATCCCACCGTTTCGCCCGACCTGCAAGCCTTTCTGGATGGAGCCGTAGAGCAAGTCTGCCGCATGGCAACCGATTGGGAAATTCATCGAGCGAAAGATTTCTCACCAGAAGTGTGGCGCTACCTCAAGCAAGAGCGTTTTTTGGGCATGGTGATTCCCAAAGCCTATGGTGGACTAGGCTTTTCCAGTCTGGACTACAGCACGGTAATGGTAAAACTGGCTTCTCGATCGTTTATCTACACTGCCACCGTGGGCGTGACAAACTCTTTAGGACCCGCCAAGCTGCTGCTCCACTACGGCACTCCAGACCAGAAGGATTACTACCTGCCGCGATTGGCAAACGGCACAGAGATTCCCTGCTTTGCCCTCACCGAACCTACGGCTGGCTCAGATGCTGCCAGCATCACCTCTCAAGGCACAGTTTTTCGCGGCGAAGACGGCAAACTCTATCTGCGGCTCAACTTCCGCAAACGCTACATTACTTTAGGCGCGATCGCCACTTTGATCGGACTGGCATTCAAACTCAACGATCCCGATAATTTGCTGGGCAAAGGCAAAACAGTTGGCATTACCTGCGCGCTAATTCCGGCAGATACGCCCGGTGTCATCCTCGGAAAACGTCATGATCCGATGGGCGTTCCCTTCTATAACTCCCCGATCGAAGGAGAAAATGTCGTGATTTCTGTCGATCAAATTATCGGCGGTGTGGAACAAGCGGGACAGGGTTGGAAGATGCTAATGCAGTCTTTAGCAGCAGGGCGCGGCATTAGTTTCCCCGCGAGCTGCACAGGGATTGCCAAATTTGTGGCACGAGTCACCAGCGCCCACGCCACTGTGCGGCAGCAGTTTGGACTGTCGATCGGGCGCTTTGAAGGCATCGAGGAGCCGCTTGCCCGTATTGCCGGATTCACCTACCTCTTAGATGCCGCCCGCATTTACACCTGTGCGGCGATCGACCAGGGCGAGAAGCCGTCAGTTGTTTCAGCGATCGCTAAATACCAATTCACAGAAGTTGCCCGTAAGTTAGTCAACGACGGCATGGACATTTTGGGTGGCGCTGGCATCTGTCGGGGTCCCAGGAACCTACTTGCCAACATCTACACAGCCATGCCGATCCCAATTACCGTCGAAGGTTCAAATATTCTCACTCGGACTTTGATGATTTTTGGACAGGGTGTAATTCGCTGTCATCCTTATCTCTATTCAGAGATTCAGGCAATTCAAGATCAAGATGTGGTTCAGTTCGATCGCCTGTTCTGGCAGCATATCGGCTTTGTGATTCGGAATGGATTCCGTGCGGTTCTACTCAGCCTGTCGCGAGGATATCTGGCAAAACTGCCTAGCGCTGGCGCAACTGCCCGCTACTACCGCAAGCTTGCCTGGGCATCTGCAACATTTGCCTTCTTGACGGATATCGCATTGCTGCGCTTTGGCGGCAGCCTCAAGCGCCACGAAAAGCTGACCGGACGCTTTGCCGATGTAGTGTCCTGGCTGTATTTAAGTGTCGCCACGCTGCGCCGTTTCGAGGCAGAAGGCTGCCAACCCGCCGATTTGCCGCTGATGGAGTGGGCATTGCAAACCAGCCTGATGCAGATTCAACAGGCGATCGAGGGAATTTTGCTCAATTTGCCGATGCCTACTGTGGTTCGCGCCGTGGTGCTGGCAGGATGGCGCGTCAATCCGATCGGTCGAGCCGCTTCAGATTCGCTAGGCAGCCAAGTTGCCCGACAAATTCAGGTGCCGGGAGTGGAGCGCGATCGCCTCACAGCGGGAATCTATTTGCCCACGCATCCCGATGAAACGTTGGGGCAATTAGAGCAAGCATTTACGCTTTGTGTTCAGGCGGAAAGTATTGCGAAAACCCTTAAGGCATCGGCTCGCAATCGGTCTTCCCATCTATCTGAATCGCTCTCGCTGGATGCCGCCGTTACTGCTGGTATCATTTCTGCCGCCGAGGCTCAATTGCTTCGAGCCGCCGAGTCTGCCCGCAACAATGCCATTCAAGTCGATGCCTTTACGCTGGCGGAGTATCGATCGGTTGGAGCGCTAAATCAGCTATAGGATAGGCGTATGGCTGTAGGGTTTTATGCTAGCGGCGATCGCTGACTGCCCAAGCCACAAATTGCTCGGTGTAATACAGCGCTAGCTGATTGCCAATGCCGTTAAACACTGCATCAAAGGCATGTTCTGACCAGGGCAACTCAATGTAAACGACCTGATTCCCCGCTTTCGCCAGCCGATCGCGCAATGTTCGCCCAAACTCTGCTTTCACCACATGATCGCGCTTACCGTAAACCAGCAAAGTCGGCGGCAGATTGCCCTTGATATAGGTGGAAGGAGAAGCCAAGCGATACACATCGGGTTTTTCTGCCGGAGTGCCGCCCAAAAACGCTCTCAACAGGGCGCGAGTGTCGATCGGGTCAGGCTGAGGCGGCTGCTCGTAGCCCACAGTCAGGTCAACTGGCCCATAGTAATTTACGACCGCCCGGACAGATGGCGAACTGGGTGGATAGGCGGCTAGCATCGCCAACTGTGCCCCCGCCGATCGCCCCATCAGCACCAGCCGATCGACATCCACCTTCAGCGCTTGGGCGTGAGTGCGAATATAGAGCAGGGCTGCTTTGACATCTTCAAGCTGGCTGGGAAAGCGATATTGCGGCGCATGGCGGTAATCGATCGCCACCACGGTATAGCCTCGCGATGCCATGTAGCGGCTAAAAAATTCGTCCTGCGTCGGGTTGCCGCTCTGCCAGCCGCCGCCGTATAAGGTGACGATCGTGGGATATTTTTCGGGTAGCGGGTTTGATGGTGGGTTTGGAGGTTGGGTGACGAAAGGATCAGTAACCGACGGTTTATTAGCGCCGATCGGCTGATAGACTGCCAGCGAAAGCGAGACTCCATCTGGTTTAGAAAAGACAATATCCGTCTGGACTTTCACCTCGCCAGAAGGAATCCCTCGAAACACATCTGTGAGCACAAGCGGCTGTGGACGGAGCTTTGGCTTCAGCTCCACCGGAATTTTAGAGCGATAGTCGATCCCCAGTACCTGGTACATCTCGCGGGTGACCTGCTGATTTGCCGCCGCGACCTGGCTCAGTGGATAAGCGCTCAGCACTAAAGCGACAGCGCTACAGGCGATCGCCAGCAGATAAATCCAGCCTTTGCGCTCGCTAAACAGCAAGAGCAGAATCGCGATCGCATTGAGTCCAAACAGCCACGGACTGATTTCGGGCGCACCCACACCCAACGGCAGCAGAAAAGCAGTCGGAGCTGGAACCACAATCCAGAGGCTAAGAAATAGCCCGATGAAGCTCAACAGCAGCAAACAGCAGCCAAAAACCAGATTCCAAGGATTAGACATCGCGGCAAGTTAGGAGTGGGGCAAGCGATCGCGATTCCTGATCGCTATTCCAGTGTAGGCTTACAGTCCCCCTAAGCTGTGATTTTCCGACTTAGCTGGAGGCACTAGTATAAAAGCGGAGGGCGAACTTCCAGAAGGCGCGGGAAATCAAGAGAAGGGCGATCGCTAAGCCCGCCGCGCCGACAATCCAGCTCAGTTCGACTCGTTGCAGCATCGTTTCTGCTGGAATGGTCGTGAGGAATGCCACCGGAACGATAAAGGTGAAGAAAAATCGGTAGGCGATCGGATAAGCCGCCATCGGATACCGTCCGGCTTCCAGCATACCGCGCAGCACTTCAGTCACATTGTAGATTTTGACAAACCAGATGCTCGTCGCGCCCAGCATGAACCAAAGGCTATAAAGACTGAGAAAGCCAAACAGCAGTGGCACAACGCTAAGCGCATAGGCGATCGGCGCAATCCCCAAACGAGTCCCAGCGTAGCCAATCACCGCCAAGCCAAAGATCAGATCGGGAAAGCCCCAAGGTGAAACCGTGCGCGCCGACAGCCAAAACTGTGAACTAATCGGCTTCAGCAGCACAAAATCCAACGTGCCCTGCTGGACTTGCTTGACGATTTGGTTGAGATTAGGAGCCAGGAAGGTCGTAGAAAACCCTTGCAGCAGCGTAAAGATGCCCAAAACAATCAGCGCCTGCTCCCAGCTCCAGCCCTGAAACTGGTAGCCCGTGCGGTAGAACAACGACAAGCCGAACAGACTGCCGATCAAACTGCCGAAGCTGCCAAAGGTCGCCAGCAGGAAATTGAGGCGATACTCTAATTCAGCCGCGATCGAGGTTGACCAAAACAGCCGCAGGACTTGCCAGTAGCGCTTCAAAGCGGAAGATTGCAATCGGGTAGTTTTCATCAGGCTCAACCCCTAGGGCATTGATAGCTCTCCCATCACCTCTAGCCGTTTGAAATTCCCCAAGGTCATATAGGTTTCAGACAGCGTTTCAGCCATCGTCGGCGTAATCCAACCCATCTGCTTCAGCAAATGAATCGCGATCGCATACTTGGCTCGTTTTGCGCCATCTGTGACTTTGATCGCCAAGCCCAAATCTTCGCCGACGCGGGCAATACACTGAATCCCCTCTGCGCCCGCTTTGCTGACCAACTGCCCTTCCGCCAGCCGCATTAGCTCCGTGTCAAACTGTCCATCGCCTGCCACCATGACGGGATGGTGTGTCATCGCGCGGATGATGCGCTCCATATCCAAACTGTCGCCCGACCCTAGCTGAGCGTAGAGCGTTGCCATTTGCCCAAGCTGCATGAAGTAAGTCGGCGCACCGCAGTCATCGTGTGCGTAGATAATTTCTTCCGGCGCGATTCGCAGTAACTCAGCGACTTTAGCCAAGATCAATCGCTGCACAGGGTGATTGCGCTGAAGATAGCTGCTGAGCGGGAAGTTGCGCTGTTGGCAGACCGCCAGCATTCCCGCATGTTTGCCGGAGCAATTGTATTCCAACGGACTCCGCTTGCCTTCGGGCGTGGGGCATTGCAGTGCACTTGGCTCAACATCGCAGCGCCAAAGCACGTTGAATGCCTGCCGCGCCTGCTCTACCGTGCCCTGATGCGAACTACAGATAATCGCCAGATCGCGATCGCTGAGTCCGTAGTGTTCCATTGTGCCCGTGCTGGTGACGGCGATCGCCTGGAATGGCTTCAGTGCCGATCGGGCAAATGAGGCAGTTTCAGGACTGCCAGCCACCGATAAAACTCGCCCACGACTGTCGGAGACAACTGCTTGGACTCGATGGGTGGATTCAATGATCCCCTCTCGCAAGAGCCGCACCTGAAGCTCTGCGGTTTGGACTGTGCGTTTTCCCCTGGTCATCGCTGTGCCATAGTCCTTTGTCCTGTGCTCTGCATTGCAAATTTGAATGGTATTGAAGCAAATGCCATTAAAGAAAAATCCATCCGATCGCACCCAAGCCAAACAGCAACCCAATCACCCCAAACGTCAGCTTTAACCGCTTCAGCAGCGATTTGAGCTGATAGGTGACGATTAGATTATCCCGCTGTATCACTTCATCCGGCTTTTCCCAAACTTGCCCATCATACCAGCCCGATTCCTCATAAAACACGGTTGGGTCAGCCAAACGATGGCAAATATAGATCCAGCCCAAGTACAGCCGCAACAATGCCAAAGCTGGAATCAGCATTGCCCCTGCTGAACCCAGCAAAAAAAACTGGACTGGATGTTTGGCGATCGAAAAGCTGCCTGCCGCCACGGGTCCTGCCACCACCCAGTTCAGCAGCCACAGAATGGCGATCGGTTTAATGAAACCTACGATATCCAACGTTGCCCAGCGAAAGAACCAGGATTCTCTGAGTTCTTGATACTCGTTGATAGGCTGCTGTTCTGAGGGGACAGGACAAACAGGAACAGAAGAGGGCATAGTAAAAGGCACAGTAGTCAAAAATGCACGGCGGTCAACGGGCAAGTGATCAACGTTCGAGGGTATTAGATCCCCGACTTCTTTAGAGAAGTCGGGGATCTCGCAATCAACCATGTTTATATCGTTTACGACGCGACGAACTGCGTCCGCTCTGCGTGACCCCAAAAGGCTTCTAAGCCGTAGAACTCGCGCTCTTGCGGCATGAAGATATGAACAATCACGTCGCCGTAGTCCATCAAAACCCAGGAGCCTTCAAGCTGTCCTTCCGTTCTCAGGGGCAACCGTCCTAATTCAGTTTCGACTGTTTTTTCGATCGATCCCGCGATCGCTCGGACTTGGGCGCTGGAAAATCCGGTGACGACGACGAAGTAATCTGCAAGGTATGAAACAGTTCCTAGTTTGAGCAGCACGATGTCAGCACCTTTGCGATCGTCTGCGGCATGGGCAATAGTCAGGGCTAGCTTTTGGTCATCTTCCTCGGTTTGTCCGGCGCGTCCAGTTTGGCGTTGCAAATCAGCAAGAGCGTTTGAGGCAGCAGTCCGGGGTTGAATTGGATTAACCATCAAGAATTAAATTCTCCTAAAAAATCAGCATAGAGCAGAAATTGGTTGACCTGTGTTTGAGGAGCTGTCTCTCATTAACATCTCATAGACAAAGCATCCTTTCAGACGGTCAAGCCTTCTGTGCAGCGAACTTTGAAGTCTATCTCCCAATGCTTTAAATCATAAACAACAAATTGAGATTCGGGAAAGGGAAGAAAAATCGCAACACTTCTTGACATCGATTCATGATATCGGTGGCACAGGTCATCGCTTGCCTTGCGATCGATCGCATCTAGTGTCAATTCTGAGCTAGAGAATAATAAAGCGCCACATTTAGCCGTTTTAGCTCTGCCAATTTTTCGATCGCGTGCCATAATGTTGCGGCTGTGACTGAGACGATCGCAAATGGTTCATGCCCTCCGCTCTGACGGAAATTCCGATGTTTTATACCCCAACTTTTCTAAAGATGCGGCTATGGAGCTGACTTTCCAACTGCCGGATGCAGAAGACGAGAAAATTTCAGACTCCGACTTTCTGAAGCAGATCGATACGGCTTGGCAGGTCTGCGATCGATTTGACCTGCAAACCGACATCTGGCGGGGGCGGATTTTGCGGACTGTGCGCGATCGCGAGAAGCGGCGCGGCGACGGCAGAGGCGCAGGCTTTTTGAACTGGCTGAGAGAGCAAGAAATCAGCAAGACCCAGGCGTATTCGCTGATTGAGCTGGCTAACAGCGCCGATACGCTGCTGGAGGGCGGCGTTTTGAATCCTGAAGATGTCAACCATTTCAGCAAGCGAGCCTTTATTGAAACCGCGCAGGCAGCCCCAGAAGTGCAGCAGTTGGTGGGCGATCGCCTCCGAGAAGCAGCAGAAGGCGAAGGCGATGCCCGGATCACGCAGCGGGAAGTGAAGCGGCTGGGCGACGAGTGGACAGCGATGACCTCGGAGCTACTGCCGATCGAGATTCGCGAGAAAGCCGCCGACAACACCATTCCCGCCCGGTATCTCACCCCACTCGTCCGCGAACTGCAAAAGCTGCCCGACGCGCATCAAACGTTTTTGCGGCAAGAAGTAGCCGACAATCCAGACGTAGACACCGTGAAGCAAGTCACCGCCGAAGCGCATTATCTAGCGAAATATCTGGCGGCAGCGGTGCAGGTGCAAGCCATCAACACCGAAGCCCTGGATGTAGAACTGGCGTTGGAAGAAGCGCTGCGAATTGGCTGTCTCAACAGCACCGCCGAACTGGTCAACCAGGCAGCCCAGCTTGAACAAACCGTTGCCAAACTCTACACCACTTGGCGACGAGTCAATAGCCTTGCCGAACGAGTTTACCTGGACAGCGGAGCCAGCACACCCCAACTGCGATCGCTGCTGGATCACCTAAGTCCGCTCACCCAGTCCACCTTGCAGGTGACGATCGGGGAGATCGGCAACAATGCCCGCACCATTCAACTGACGATCGCCACGGATGAAGAGCAGACAAATCGAGAGTAAATTGAAGCTCAGCCCCATTCCCTTTTTTGGGTGAAACGCAGTACACTGAATGGTCACAATGGTTCATGTGTTCTACTTAGAAGCGGCGATTAGCGATGGAAATTCTTGCGGTTACGCTGAAGAACTTTAAGTCTCATAGCGATCGCCGTTTCGCCTTCCAGCCGGGAACGAATGCGATTTGCGGTGAAAACGGGGCGGGCAAGACCAGTATTCTGGAGGCGATCGCTTGGACGCTGTTCAACTACCGAGGCTCGTATACCAAGGAAGATCTGATCCGCAACGGGGCAAGCAGTGCTCAAGCCACCGTTTCGTTTATCTCCAGCCGCGATGGACGGACTTATGACGTGCAGCGCTGTACGACCAAAGGATATACGCTCTACGATCCGCAGCTAGGGACAAAGCTAGACTATCGCCATATCGAAGACGAAATCTTGCCCTGGCTGCGGCAGCAGTTTAACGTGGCTCCAACGACCGATTTAGGGCAGTTGTTTGCCAATACGATCGGCGTGCCGCAGGGCATGTTCACGGCAGATTTTTTGCTGCCGCCGGAGAAGCGCAAGCCCACCTTCGACACGATCCTCAAAGTAGAGGAATATCGGAAAACCAATCAGCAAATGCTGTCGCTGGAAAAGTACGGCAAGACGGAGGTAGAGGCACTAGAGCGATCGATCGCCCAATACGATGACACGTTGCAGGAGCTACCGCCGACTTTAGAACGCCACCAGGCACTAGTCGCAGAGATTAGCAGCAGCGAAGCCACTCTTCAACAACTCCAGGCACAATTAACCGTCCTGCAAGCCGAAAAAGATCGGCTGGCTGAAACCGCCCAGCAGATTCAGCAGATGCAGGCGCGATCGCAGCAGCTCACTGCCCAAGCCGAAGGCAAACAGCAGGCGATGCTCTTGCTGACCGATTCCGTGCAGCGCTGCAAACAGGCAGTCGAGATTTGCCAAGCCCATCGGGAAAGCTATCAAACGGTGCTGCAAGCAGAAGCCAATCTAAAGCAACTGGATCAGCAGGTCAAACAGCGACAGGCGATCGCCAAACAGCGAGAGCTGCAAGCCCGATCGATCGCCAAACAAGATGCCGATCTGACCCGACTCAGCTTGCAGCTCGAAACGCTCAGCAAAGCCGCCGCTGAAATCGAGCAGTTGCAGCCCCTACTGACGCAGCAAGCCGAGATTGAACAGCAGCAGGCGATCGTCACTGAGCAACTCAATCAGCTTCAGGCTTGCAAGGCAGAGCAGCAAAATCTGTCGCGGCAGATCGCCAAACTCCAGAGCGAGCAGACTAAACTCGCCGCCGAACTTGCCCAAATCCGATCGCTAGAAGCCAAAATCAACCAGATTCCCGACCTGGAACAAAAGCGCGATCGGCTGCAAGAACAGCTCAGCCGCATCGAAGCCGCTAAACAGTTTGAAGCAGAATTGCGGCAGCTCGTCAGCGATGGGGAAGCGCGGGGCGATCGGCATCAAGACAATGCAGAGCAAGCTTTAGCCATTTTGCGCCAAGTCCAGCAGACTGTGCCGCTATTGGCATCGGCATCGGTTGAATCGGCTCTGACCGCCATTCAAGCCGGAGTCGAACTCCACACCGATTTGCTCAACGCCCTCTGGCGGATTCTGGCAGACCTGTCGGAGCAAATCTCCATCCCGAAGCTCCAAGAGCAGTTTCGCCAAACCAAAGCGCTGCTGGAAACTGCCTACCAGCAGCGCGCCCAGTTCAGCACGTTGGCGACCAAACTGGAGCAGCAAGCCCATTGGCAAACCGAACTCGATCGCCTACAAGCGCGAATGCAAGAGCTACAAGTCCAGCTAGACACCGAATCTAGCTGTCTGGAGCAGCGATCGCAGCTTTCGACTCAGTTCACCCAGATCGGCAACCCCAAAGCCAGCATTCAACATTTGGAGCGCAGCCTACATCAGCAATCGGCGTTGCAATCGCAGCACGTAGCGCTTCAGGCTCAGCAGACAGGATTGCTGGAGGCGATCGCCAATCTCGATACCCAACTCGAACAGTTTGCCGAACTCGAAGACCAGATCGAACAGCAAAAGCTACTGCGGCAGGCGCACCAAGAAAATCATTCACTCTATCTTCAGCACCAAAACGACGCGAACCAGTTTCGCAGGCTAGATGGCGAGTTTCAAGCTGCTGCTGCCCAGCTAGAAGCGCTGAAGGCAGAGCAAGCGATCGCCCAAGCCGCCTACCAGCAGGCAACCCAAGACTACGATCCGCAACAGTGGCAGCAAATCGAAGCCGACTATCTTCACTGCCGCAGCCAAGCCGATCAGCTCTCTGGAGGACTGCCGCAGCAGTGCAAACTCTGCGCTGAACTGGAATCTCGCTTGACAATGCTGGGCGCGATCGCCAAAAAACGCGATCGCATCCAGGTCGAACTGAAGCAGAAAGACAAGATTCGCAAATTTATCTCGTTTGCCCGCAAAGTCTACAAAGAAGCCGCCCCGCGAATCACCGAACGCTATGTTCACACGATCTCACGCGAAGCTGATCGCCTGTTCCGCGAACTGATGAACCGCCCCAACGTGGCATTAGAATGGACTCGCGACTACGAAATTCAGGTGCAGGAAGGCGCACACAGCCGCCGCTTCATCAACCTCTCCGGCGGCGAACAGATGTGTGCAGCCCTCGCAGTCCGGCTAGCCTTGCTGCGCGTGTTAGCAGATATTGACATTGCCTTTTTTGATGAACCGACCACGAATATGGATCGCCCCCGTCGGGAAAGCCTGGCAGAAGCGATCGCCAACATCAAGAGTTTCCGGCAGTTGTTCGTGATTAGCCACGACGACACGTTTGAAAAAGTCACCGAAAACGTGATTTTGGTCGAACGCGAACCATCGTAATGTACTCTGTCTTAATGTATCCTGTCTTGACAGTGTGTATCCGGTGTGAGTATGACAGGGCAACTTAAGAGTTACAGCAAGGCTGCGATCGCCTATTTCGCTGTCTTACTTTCGCTGAGTGGGTTTATCAGCGCGTCCATCGGCACGGCGATCGCCCAATCCAATTCGGCATTACCACCGCTGCCCAACACAACGCCGCTGCCTTCGCCTGAGCCGCCGCCGCCCATGACGACGCAGGAAGCGGCTTCGATGCAGAAGTTCGTTAAGGATGAAATTCGTAACAGCAAGGAAGTAGGCGATCGGATTCAAGAAGAAGTCGATCGTACCTTTGGCTGGACTTTGAGCTTGCTCAATACGCTGATCACAGTGCTGATTGCCATCCCCATCCTGACTGGACTTGCCGCTTTTTGGCTCCGCCGCAGCATTATTGGGCAAGTCGTGCAGGATATTCGCAAAGAGTTAGAGATGGCTAGAGAAGAACTTAAGGTACAAGCCGCTAGAGATTTAAAAGATCAGCTAGTCACCTTTAAACAC
The DNA here is from genome assembly GCA_038239185.1 of Elainellales cyanobacterium. Classification (GTDB taxonomy): domain Bacteria; phylum Cyanobacteriota; class Cyanobacteriia; order Elainellales; family Elainellaceae; genus FACHB-886. The sequence goes on from JBBSFA010000002.1 coordinate 14,576, forward strand.
GAATTAGAGGCGGCAAAATTGGGGTTCACGACTCAACTCCAAACTTTGTCGATGACCGCCCAGCAGGAGAAAGATCGGATTTTCCAAGAGTTAGCCAAGATCACCCCCTCGATTATTCAAGAGGAATTTGTCGCGCCAGAAATTCAGCAAAGAATTCAACAACTAACCGATCAGTTAGACTTCCTCAAATCCCATAACGCTCAGCTTCGGCTGTCTGCCTCTGATTACCTTAAACAGGGAGATGCCTGTTACTTAGAAAGACGGCTGGAGGATGCCATTGGTTCTTATGAAAAAGCCTTAGATCTTGATCCCAAGCTGGTTGATGCTTGGCTGGCAAAAGCAAAGGCATTGAGGCGGCTCAAACGGTACGAAGAGGCGATCGCCGCCAACGATCGAGCCATTCACATTCAACCCGAAAATTCATCCGGTTGGTTTGGCAAAGGCTATACCCTGACAGAAATGCAGAAATATTCAGAAGCCGATGCCGCTTACGCTCAAGCGATTAAACTCAACCCTAGCTGGAGCATTATCTGGCGGCATCATGCCTTTGCGCTGATTAAGCTAGGAAAATATCAAGAAGCCTGGTTCTGTCTAGACAAAGCGATCGCGCTTGCCCCGGATTCTGCCAGCAACTACTACACGCAAGCTTTCTATCATGCTTTGCACAATCAAATGGAACTGGCGCTCCAAAGCCTAAACGAGGCAGTTAAATTCCGTCCCGCCCAATATGAGTATTCGCAGCTCATCCTCGCTGAGCCTGCCTTTAACCTCCTCCGCACAGACGATCGCTTTCGGCAATTGATTAATGCCCCAACCGCTCCTGAGCGTATTGCCTAGGGGATCAGTGCGCGATCTCTTATCTTAGAAAGCAGCGCGAGGATACAGCATGAGTATTATCCTAAAGCCAGAACAAGAGCAGTTCATTCACGAAAAACTGAAGTCAGGCAAATACCAAAACGCCGACGAAGTAATCGCGATCGCGTTTCGTCTATTAGAAGCGCAAGAAAAAGACTATGAGCAGTGGGTTGAGGAAACGCGGAAGAAAGTAAACGTTGGACTTGCTGAACTCGAACACGGCGAAGGATTAGATGGCGAGGTTGTAATAGAGCAATTGCGAGAAAAATTTCGTAGAGCGCGTGAGTAGCGATCGCCCCTAATCTAGAGAAAGCCATTTCGCCTCCGCTAGCCGTGACCCCCAAATCTCTCTACGCTCGCCTCAAGCCTTATCTCCGCTGGGTGATTTTGGGCGGTATTCTCTTCTTTCTGGCAAGTGCGCTCAAACGGCACTGGCAAGAAGTCGCCGCTATTCGGATTAGCTCGACCGGATACGCTTTGCTGGCGGCTGGGTTAGCCGTGACTTTGATTGCCCATGTTTGGTCTGGCTGGGTTTGGAGCTGGATTCTGCGCGAGTTTGAGTTGCCCGTCAGCGGGCGCTGGGGGATTCTGGTTTATCTGAAAACCAACATTGCCAAATATCTGCCGGGAAACATCTGGCAGTTTTATGGGCGAATCGTTGCCGCCAAAGCGGTTGGACTGCCGATCGCCCCTGCCACCCTCAGCGTTTTGCTAGAGCCTTTGCTGATGGCTGCTGCCGCCTTGGCGATCGCTCTGCTCGGCATCCAGCAAAGCAACTGGTTTTGGCAGCTCCTGATTCTGGCGGCGGTGCTGACGGGCATTCATCCGCGCTTGCTCAATCCGTTGCTGCGGCTGGTCAGTCGCCTCAAAAAATCTCAGGACTCTGTAGAAGGATTCCAGCTCAAGCGCTACCCTTTGCTGCCGCTGCTGGGCGAAGCTGGATTCGTCTTGCTGCGCGGGGCAGGCTTTTTGTTGACTTTGCTTGCCCTTAGCCCGATCGCCCCTGCCCAAATTCCAGTGTTGATCAGCGCCTTTAGCTTTGCCTGGATGCTGGGGCTGATTGTTCCTGGCGCACCGGGCGGCATCGGTATCTTTGAGGCCACTGCCCTGACCCTGTTGCAAAATCAGTTTCCGGCTGGGGGGATTCTCAGCGGCGTTGCCCTGTATCGATTGATCAGCATTTTGGCGGAAGCGATCGGTGCAGGTGCAGCTTGGAGTCTAGAAAAAATTGCCCCTCGCCCGGAATGAACCCAGAGCTGATGATTTGCGTCATTCAGCCTTTAGGCTTTAACGTTTAGACGGGAAGTCCCCAACCCTCTTTAGGGTGGGGATGAGAGGCGCGGCTGCTCTATCCAGCAGCCAATCAAACCACAGGTTTAGGTAGGCGCTTGATGTATTCGCGTAGAACTTGAGCCATGCTGACATCCTTCTGTTTTGCATAGCTTTCAAGCCTTGCAAAATCTTCATCAGACAGCCTGATTTCTAACCGCTTTTCTTTTAGCATATTACGGACAAATAACGTACAATATAGACATGCTAACACGACGCACTACTTTCAGGCTTTATCCCACTGACGCACAAGCGGCAACGCTGCATCAGTGGAGACGAATGCACCAAGCGCTTTATAATGCTGCACTGTACAACCGCAAAACCCAGTATCAAAAGTTTGGGCACAAGGTTGACTACTTGGAGCAGCAGAATTGCTTGCCTGCGTTCAAAGAGGTGTGGGGCGAGTACAAAGCGTTAGGCTCTCAAGCGTTACAAGCGACCCTCAAACGAGTGGATCTCGCCTTTCAGCGTTTTTTCAAGCTCAAGTCTGGATATCCCAAGTTCAAATCAATTCGGCATTATTCCGGCTGGACTTATCCAGCAACTTCTGGATGGAATGCTGAAACAGATGGCGGCAACGGACATCTCAATCTGACCCATCTGGGACGGATGCAGATGCGCGGAACTGCTAGAACTTGGGGAATTCCTACCACTTGCACGATTGTCTACAGAAACGGCAAATGGTATGCCTCTATCACCGTCAACTGTGAACCGACTCGTTCAACGGGTGATGGCGCAGTTGGGATTGATCTAGGGTGCAAGGAAGCGATTACCCTCTCCACTGGAGAGCAAATCTCTAAGCCAGCGTTCATCAAGGTTGGACAACGCAAAGTCAAGGCGGCTTCTAAAAAGCTGCGTCGCAAACGTGCGCCCAACCGTAACAAGAAAATCAAAGCCTCACGTCGCTGGAAGAAACAGCGTCAAGCAGTGTCCAAACTGCAACGCAAAGTCACCCGACAGCGCGAGGATTGGTTACACAAGACAACCCGCAACATAGTCAGCCGTAATAGCCTAGTTGCCGGAGAAAAGCTCAATGTCAAAGGGATGACCGCCAAAGCCAAGCAGGGCAAGCGCAAAGCTCAAAAAGCAGGGCTAAACCGCTCCATTTTGGAAGTCGGGTTCAGCACCATTGGCAAGCTGCTGGAGTACAAGCTAGCTGAGGCAGGCGGCTTCTATGTGGAGTCGCCTACTCTCAAGCTCAAACCCTCTCAGCGCTGCGCTAAATGCTGGGAACTCACGCCGAAGACATTGGCGGATAGAGTCCATGTTTGCCAGCATTGCGGTCATACCGAAGACAGAGATATCAATGCTGCTCAGGTCAACCTGATTTGGGCAAAGGGGTTGGGAACCAGCCTCTTAGACGCAGAGCCGCCAAGCTCTACCCCATGCGGAAGTATGCGGCAACTTGGGG
>JBBSFA010000003.1:0-16878 GCA_038239185.1 Elainellales cyanobacterium
ACATCATCGAAAGCACGAATCGCGGCTGAACTGGCGGCTTGAACTGGAAGCGGCACGATCGTCAGGCTGATCAGCAGAACAAGGCAAAGTCCTAGAAGTAACTGAAGTAAACGCATAGCAGCTAGATGGAATAACCTTGTTAGACCTTACAAAATTAACATTTTTTAATGTCAATTCAGCATCGAGCCAGACCACCCAATCACCGAGAGCGTCTAATGCTGTCTAACAGCCAAAGCCTTTCTAGCTGCAAAATGCGCTGCTGCAAGGCTATAGTTCGCTGTCTTCGATAGGCTAAAACCCCGATCGCAATCAGAACAGGGATAGCCAGCATAAAGGACTCTATCAAATCATGAAGTGGATTCGCTTGCATTTGAGCAGGCGGCTGACTTGGGGGAGCAGAAGTTTGAGCCAGATAGAGGCGTTGCATTATTAAAGGGTCATAGCTAAGGGAGCATCTTTTATAGAATTACCTGCTTTGACGGCTTAGACCATATAGCAACGATGAAGAAGCTGTAAAAAATTGGTTAACTTACTAGCGATCGCGAACTTGATTAATCTGTCGATCGTACTCAGCTTGCAGGGTTGCATCCTCAAAAACCAGTTTAACTTTAGCAGTCCGATTGCCATTGCGCTGGGACAAATTGGACAGTAACAAATTGGACAGTATCTGTTGAGCCATCTCAGCGGAGACGAACCCTGCGCTTTCGATCGAATCTAAGGCGGTCTGAGCAAAGCTAGTCAGTTCAGCATCGGAAAGTTGAGAGGGCAAATCCACAGTTGCCAAGTGCTTCCGGTCTGGGCTGACTTGCTCGATGATTAGCTTCTCGCGACGCAGTGGGATTTCCACCATTCGCGTTTCGATCTCCTTGCGAACGACAACTTCACCGATCTTGCGCTTCGTTCGATTGACAATCAGTCGTTCTTCTAGCAAGCGAACGGTTTCCTGTTCCACAATCGGAGTCGCGATCGGATTGGATGGATCAAGCTCACGGGCAGAGACAACTGGAGCAACAATAGGTTGAGCAGTAGGTTGAGCAATAGGTTGAGCGGGACGAGTAGCTTGAACCAATGGGGTTGACCCTAGAGCGGCAGAGGCTTCCAACGGTGTAGACGATTCAACAGGTAGCTGCAAGCTTGGAGCATGAGCACTTGGCGCTAAAGCTGCTTTGGATTCCGATTTTGCTCCTCGGTTTAACAGAGCTGCATCATAAACTGGCAGGTGATTAACGGTTCCTCGGCTGAGATTCACTAGACTGATTCGACGAGCGGATCGATCGATTTGAAACTGCTCTGGTTCAATCAAAACGAGTTTGCGATTTAGCCATGAGCCAATGTCGGCAACGATGTAGTAGAGTTGCCCAATATCATCCATTAAAATATCTTGAACTTTCCCAACACGTTCTCTATCTGCCGTCCAAACCTCAAAATGCATGATATCTGCGTCTTCAAAGGTTTGACGGTAGTCTGGATTAAACTCGCTGACTCGAAAAAGCTCCATAAGATTTACAGCAGGGCGATTCATAAGGTTTTACCAAAAAAGTTTTAAACAGAATTGTCTGAAAGAGGCACTGTGCACCCCTTCAGACAATTCTTGCTCTATCTAACTTTCAAGCAGGAAGCGCTTGCAGCTTATCGAACGGTCGGATTGCCAGTCTTATCGACATCCAAGCGCTCCTTGCGAAGCGTTTCGTCAGCTTCAACCATGTCGCGATCGACTTCCTTGCGGATGCTCACTTCTTCCCGCACAAACGCTTCCTTGCGGATATCTGGAGTCTCTTCATAGACTTCCATCCGAGCCACTTCACCTTCGCGGAAGGTGGCTTCACCTGGCGCTACCGCAACTGCATCAGTTGGGGTTGTGCGCTCAACAACAATGCGCTCTTTCTCGATCGGCACAGACACATGAACGGATTCAGTTTCTACCCGCTTGCCAACGCTGACTTCACCTGTTTTAGCGCGAGTTTTGTTCGCAATCAGGCGCTCCTCATAGAGCTTGAGAGTTTGGTGATCAGGATTGCCTAGATCAAACAAGGCAGGGTCGCGATCGTAGCTGTAAGTATCGCGATCGTAGGTGACATCGCGATCGCGAGTCAGTGCATCTTCATCGTAAATGCCCCGCTGCGACGCGGGATCGCGATCGACCAGCGGCTCGGTGTTGCCTAGTGTGGTATTGCCCAGCGCAGTAGGTGTTTCCAAAGGCAATGTCGGTGCCAGGGGGTCGTTGGGCATCACTGGATCGATAGGCATCGTGGTTCCCGTTGGGCGATAGACATCACGCACACGCTCTTCGTAGCCCTGGTCAACCATCGTACCGTCGTATGCTGGCAGGTTCTCTACTTGATCACGGGTCAGATTGTTGACGTTGACATGGCGATTACCGTAGTCAATCTGAGTCCGTCCGATCGGCAGCAGCACCTTCTTGCCAAAAATCCACGCGCCTGTGTTGATCACCAGGTAACGAAACTTCCCTTCGTCATCCACTAGCAAATCGTCTACAGATCCAACTTTCTCGCCGCCTGAATACAGCCCATAACCAATGATGTCTTGATTATCCAACTGGTCGCGGTAGTCAGGGTAAAACTCTTTAATCTTGTGCAATGCCATATTGGTTATCCTCAATTCAGTTTAATGAATCTCAGTTACCAAGTTAAAACTTTGCTAGCGGTCTACCCTCTGTCCGCTGAACTATATCAGGCAAATTTTAGCAACCTACAGGAAGACTCCAACCACTATTTTTTGCCGTTTCTCTACAGCATTAGGAATACTTCAGATACACAAGCGGCATTAATAGAGGTTTACAGGCAGATAAATTCCAAATATTTCTCTAAACAAAACTTTACCTGTAAGCTATGTTGTCGATACGCGGCGCAAATCACGGCGTAGAAAAAGACCGCGAGGATTGCCCCCCAGAGAGGGCTGAGCCTGAACTAGAACCGCTAGGCAGCATCGGCTGAGTTGCATAAGGAGGATTGAGCGGAGCAGAATAATCTCCTGGCAGCGGCTGCGGTCTAGAGAAGTTGCTAAACCCGGAACTGGAGGCAGCGGGCGTAGAATTAGCTGGCGTTCTAAACGCAGGCGGAACGGTATATCCGGATGCTCCAGATGAGGATGCTCCAGATGAGGATGCTCCAGACGAAAACCCAGGCGGCACGTAAGGCTGGAAACTAGATTGCCCAACTGGAGAGAGCGGCGTAGCAGGCATAGTGCTAGGGGCAGGCGCAGTGCTAGGGGCAGGCGTAGTGCTAGGGGTTGTGGCAGTCGATGAAGTCGGCGCTGCGGTGCTAGGTGCTAGAGTGCCGGGTAAGTCGGAATTGGATGGCGCTTCTGATGCAGGGCCGTTGAGTGGTGTTGAGGTTGAGTGGGTGGCGCGATCGAGCGCAGATTGCAAAGGGTTAGCTGCGGAACTGCCTGAAGCGGAACTGCCCGCAGCGGAACTGCCCGAATTCGGTGCGCTAAAGGTTCCTTGAATGAAGTCAGTGCCGCCTACTGGACTATTACTCAAGCCGCTGGAATGGGATGCAGGATTGGCTGAAGTCGGCAAACCCGACAGAGATCCACCCGATGTGCTGTCTTGCGGACTAGCCAGTGCAAAGGGAGCTGAGGAACTAGAGGGCTGGTTAGCCGCAGACGGCATAGCAGTCGATCCTAGTGACCCTAGACTTCCAGACTGACCTAGACTTCCAGGCTGACCTAGACTGCCTTGCCCCAAACTTCCAGGCTGACCGATCGAGCTGCCCAACCCAGGCATATTGCCAAACTCGCTGAGATTGGCTGGATCAGAAGTTTGGGGTGGATACAGCGGGTTCTGGCGTGGGGTCGCAGGAAGCGGACTGCGGTTTTGGGCGATCGGGTTGAAATTGCTCCAGTAAGGTGACAGATAGTACCCTGCCGCCAGCAGCACGACTGCCGAACCCCAAACTACCGGGCGGCGTAAAACTTGTAGGTATCCCTGCATCAGGCGCATCGAAGGCGACGATCGGCGGGAGCCAGACTGTCTGGGTGGTCGTTGGAAAGGCGGCTGTTGAAAAGAAGGCATGGTTCAGTAATTTCCCCATTGCGATCGCGGCTGATCGGCGTAGCGAGATCATTCTAGCCGCGCCAAAGACCGAGCGCAAAGCCACATGAAGACTCTATGATTTTATTTTGATGAGCGAGTTAATAAGATTGCGGCGGCAGCTAGCCCAAAAAAGTTTGGCAGCCATGCCCCGATAAAAGGCGGAATGATGCCGCGCTGGGCGATCGCGCTGCTGATAAATGCCAGCAGATAATAGGCAAAGATAATAATGATGCTGATCGCAAATCCGGTGGCTCTACCTGTGCGCCGATTCAGCTTGGTTCCCAGCGCAGCTCCCACTAGCCCAAACGAAAGGCAAACAAAAGGCAATGCGTATTTTTGCTGGATTCGGACTTTGAGCTTCTGAATTTTGTCCTCGTTGCCGCCTTTTTCCAGCAGCGTTAAATATTCTTTAGATTGGGCAATATTCATTTCATCATAGTCCCGTCGCTTAGAAGCGAGGTCGAGCGGCTCGCGCGGCAACTGCAACTGCTGATTTTTGAAGGTGACAATGTTGCGAAACGAGCCATCTGCCGAAACCACATAAATTGTGCCGTCGAAGAAATCCCAGATATTTTGACTGGAATTCCAAACCGCAGTTTTAGAGCTAACAATCTGGCTCAATCCATCCTGAGAGAAATCCAGAACGGTGAGTCCTTGCATTTGTCGTCCATCAAACCGCTTAGCGTAAAACAGCCGCGAAAGCTGATCGATCGAGTCGCCGTTGGGCTGATCCACCTTTTTGAATTCTTGGTAGAGCACATTGTTTTCCTGAAAGGAGGGTTTCTCTTCATTCAGGGCTTTTTCTAAAGTCAGCGTTGCCTGATAGTTAGCACTGGGCACAATCAGCTCGTTGAACATAAAGGTCAATCCAGTGACCGCAACGCAGAGCAATAGCGCAGGCACAATCATCCGATAGACGCTCACCCCACAGGCTTTAAGGGCGGTTAGCTCACTATCGCTGGAGAGGCGGCTATAAGCCATCAAGTTTGCTAATAGCGTCGCCATCGGAAACGAATAGGAAACGAATTCTGGAAACTTGAGCAAAAAGACTTTGGCGGCGATCGACATGGGCAACCCCGATTCGGTAACTCGCCGGATCAAATCAAACAGCGCCCCCACCGAGACACCCAGCGATGAAAACGCGCCTACACCAAATAAGAACGGCAGGATCAACTCCCAAGCGATATAGCGATCCATGACGGTCAGCCCCAGTCTATTCCAGAACATGAGGCGAGGTAATCTGAAAGGGCTAGCAGTCATAGTGTGGTGAGGAACAGTGTCAGAGCTGAGCGGCTAAGCTTTAGCGGGTGCTAGAGCCTGGGTGCTAGAACATTCACAGGTGGAAGCTGTCACCCAGGTAATATTGCCGCACGAGAGGATTTTCATACAGCTCTGCGGCGCTGCCAGAAGCGAGAATTTGACCGTCGCGCATGATGTACCCTCGATCGATGATAGCAAGGGTTTCGCGAACGTTGTGATCGGTGATCAGGAGACCCATGTGGCGATCGCGGAGGCTTGCCACGATGGTTTGCAGTTCGGCAACGGCGATCGGATCGATTCCGGCAAAGGGTTCGTCTAGCAGCAAAAACTTAGGACCGACCGCTCCAGCCGCCAAGGCGCGGGCGATTTCCGTCCGGCGACGTTCGCCTCCAGAGACGCGCACTCCAGGCGTCAAAGCCACTTTTTCTAACCGAAATTCTTTAAGAAGCTGCTGAAGCCGTTCTTCGTATTCTTGGGGGGGTACATCCGTCTGCTGCATCACCAGTAGCAGATTGTCCAGAACCGTCAGGTTGCGGAAAATGCTTGGCTCTTGGGCTAGATAGCTAATCCCCAGCCGCGCCCGTTCGTGCATGGGCAAAGCTGTGATATCGCGATCGTCTAGCCAAACTTTGCCCTGGTCAGGCTTCTCTAACCCAGTGGCAATATAAAACGTGGAGGTTTTTCCGGCTCCATTCGGGCCCAACAGCCCGACGACTTCCCCTCTAGAGATAGAAAGATGGACGCGATTGACAACCACGCGCCTGCCATAAGATTTGTGAACGTTCTCCAGGACGATTTTCAAGGGCTTATGCTCTCTGGGATGCTAAGGCGCTTTGCGTCCAGTTCAGTAATTTCCGATCGGGTAAGTATAGCTTTTGATTCTACCAGGAAGCGATCGCCTCGCTAGATCATATCTAAATTCTATTGCGGTGGATTAATCGGCGGTTTAAATTCTGGTTTGGGATTGAAGGGAGGAATTTGAGGGGATGCCGCCGGAGATGGCGTAGGCGGTGCATCTTGAACCATGTAGATCGATTCGACCTGCTGCCCGTTATCTGGAAGCGCCACAAACCTGCCTTCATCAATCAAATAAGTCACAGTCTGACCGCGCAGGCTGTTTCCCTCTTGGAGCACATAGACATTGCCCGTCAAGATAATCCGCCGTTCGCGGCTGTAATACTGGGCTTGCACAGCGGTGGCTTGGATTTGGCGGGCAGGATAGTTGATCTGCACGTTGCCGCGCGCGGTGATCACCCCGGTGACGGAATTCGCTTCTTGCACATCCGATCGCATCGTCAAAGCTTGACCGGGCGGCAGCGTTTCAGCACGAGCGATGGGGTTGTTAGTCGGAAAGGCGATCGCGCCAAGCAAAGTCGAAGCGGAAAAAACCGCTAAGCCCAGACGGCGAACCAGCAGACGAAAGGGCGATCGATCCATACGCTTCATGGCTTCAGTTGAATAGGAGATTGGAACGCAGCGTAATCCTGCTGGGCAGCTAGATCTTGAGAGTCTAAGCCCTACAATCTAGACGGCAGATACATCAGAGGAGTTCCACGCAATGAGGGCGAGTAGCTGACTCGGTTGAATGCACCCACTCAGATTAGCACCCCCTGACGCTGCTGCCGATCTCTAGAAGTTGCAGCCCTTCCATCCAATCAACGTCGCTCTGTAGCTTCAGCGAGCATGAGAACTTGAGGGTCGTGCATCATCCAGATCGGCGGGGAAAGCGGAGGCTGGCACTGGCAGATCTGCCTGCTGGAATAGGAACGCTTCAATTTTGCCAATCGAGAAGGGAGCTTGGTCGCCGATTTTTGCGAGTACGGGGACGCTGCCAAACAAGGCGAACGTGCCGCAAGCCGATGCTGTCATCAGGGTAACTGCCACGAGTCTTGACTTAATTTGTTGGGGGTTCATAGTTCAACTGTCTCCTTGTATCGGCTGGTCTTCCCGCAGTGGGGTAAGTCTACGCAGTCTGTTAAATTTCTGTTAAGTCACTGTGAAATTTTATATCATCTTATGCGTAAAGTATCATGCTGTAACTATATTTCAGTGTTTGCCTTCGCTAAAAGCACAGAAATGATGTATAGAAGATACGGAACTGAAGCTGAAACGGTTTGGATCGAGGTGCAAGCAGCAAGACAAAAAGCAATTAGAAGATCTACTTAAATTGGACTGAACGATCGAACCAACACAGAATTTTTGGCGCTCCACGGTAAGGTATAAAGGCATCGATCGCCTGCTATCCTCTATCCCCAGACAGAACCCTTGCCCGATGGACATTCTCGACTCCTCCATCCTCACCCGCACTTTCATAGCCGTTTTTGTCCTCGCCGATGCGCTAGGTAATGCGCCCGTTTTGCTAGCGCTGACCAAAGGGATGGAACTTCCTCAGCGAAACCGAGTGGTCGATCGCGCCACGCTAGTTGCCACAGCGGTTTTGCTGGTGTTCTCCTATGTTGGGCAACCCATTTTGGACTATCTGGAAATCAGCATTGGCTCTCTGCAAATCGCGGGGGGGCTGTTGCTGCTGCTGATTGCCCTCGATATGCTGCGCGGCGAACTGGATGAGCCAATTACTGGGCAAGGTCGAGATGTGGCGATCACGCCGCTGGCATTGCCGCTCTTGGCGGGACCTGGAACCCTGACCACGGTTTTGCTACTGGTTTCGGAATCGCCCACGGCGCACCTGAGCGTAGCGATCGGCATTGTCGGCGCGATGCTGGTCACCTGGCTAATTTTCCGTCAGGCAAATCGTGTCGCCCACTGGATTGGGCAAGAGGGGGCTTTGATTGCTACGAAGCTATTGGGCTTTCTGCTGGCAGCTTTGGCGGTCGAGATCGGCAGCGCTGGGATTCGAGCGCTGTTTCTGACCTAGGGCTGTTTCTGACCTAAGATGGTTAATGTTTTGTTACTGCGATCGCCATGTTGAGAGCCGGGATTGTTGGACTGCCGAATGTTGGCAAATCGACCTTATTTAACGCCGTGGTTGCCAATGCCAAAGCGCAGGCGGCAAATTTTCCGTTTTGTACGATCGAGCCAAATGTGGGCATCGTTGCCGTCCCGGATGAGCGGCTAGGCGTACTGGCAACGATTTCAAGCTCAGCAGAAGTCGTTCCGGCGCGGGTAGAGTTTGTGGATATCGCGGGCTTGGTGAAAGGAGCTAGTCAGGGCGAAGGCTTGGGCAACCAGTTTCTTGCCAATATTCGCGAAGTCGATGCGATCGTGCATGTGGTGCGCTGCTTCGAGAATGATGACATTATTCATGTGGCTGGATCGATCGATCCGGTTCGGGACATCGAAATTATCAATCTGGAGCTAATTTTAGCTGACCTGTCGCAGGTGGAAAAGCGGCTCGATCGCGCTCGGAAGCAGGCGCGCACTAGCAAAGAGGCGCAGGCTGAACTGCCCGCGCTGGAAAGCGTAGCAGCAATGCTGAACCTAGGCAAACCCGCGCGACAGGTGACGCTCAGCGAAGAAGAAGAGCTGTTGCTGAAACCGCTGGGATTGCTGACCCGCAAGCCAGTGATTTATGCCGCAAATGTTTCAGAAGATGACCTGGCAACCGGAAACGAATGGGTGGAGAAAGTGAGGGCGATCGCCGTTCCCGAAAAGGCCCAGGTGGTCGTCGTCTCGGCTCAGGTTGAGGCAGAGCTGATTGATTTGCCGATCGCAGACCAGGCAGAATTTTTGGAGTCGCTGGGCGTTCAGGAAGGCGGACTCAAGTCTTTGATTCGCGCCACATATGAACTGCTGGGACTCCGCACCTACTTCACCACAGGTCCAAAAGAAACCCGCGCCTGGACAATTCACGCCGGGATGCTGGCTCCCCAAGCTGCCGGAGTCATTCACTCGGACTTTGAACGCGGCTTTATCCGGGCGGAAACCGTTGCCTATCAGGATCTGGTCACAAACGGATCGATGGGCGCTGCGAAGGAGAAAGGCTTGGTTCGCAGTGAGGGCAAGGAGTACACGGTACAGGAAGGCGATGTGCTGCTGTTCCGTTTTAACGTCTAAAAAAAGGCTCGGCATTGCCGAGCCTCTCGCTTTTTTACAAGTCTTTATATCTGAACTTAGACCAGCGCTGGCACAGCCGCGCTGAGATGCGGATAGAGCGGGAAGCGATCGCATAAAGCAGCCACTCTCTGACGGCAGGTTGCCGCGACCGTTTCATCTTCCGGTTGCAAGAGGCGATCGGCAATAATATTGCCAATCTCAATAAACTCCTCTGTCCCCATGCCGCGTGTGGTCATTGCTGGAGAGCCGAGGCGCAGTCCGCTAGTGACAAACGGCGATTCTGGGTCAAATGGCACGGTGTTTTTGTTGGCGGTGACATTGATGCCGCTGACGAGCTGGTCGGCTAGCTTGCCCGTCATATTGATCGATCGCAAATCAACTAGCATCAGGTGATTGTCTGTGCCATTGGAAACTAGCTTAAAGCCGCGAGCTTGGAGCTGTTTCGCCAGCGCTTGAGCGTTCTCGATCACATGCCCACAGTAGGTTTTAAAGTCAGGCTGGAGCGCTTCCCCAAAGGCGACCGCTTTAGCGGCGATCACATGTTCCAGCGGTCCACCCTGGTTGCCTGGAAACACAGCTTTGTCTAGCTTCTTGCCTAGCTCTAGATCGCGAGTCATGATCAAGCCGCCGCGAGGTCCCCGTAGCGTTTTGTGGGTGGTCGTGGTCACGACATCGCAGAAAGGCAGCGGGTCGGGATGATGTCCGGTGGCAACCAGTCCGGCAATGTGGGCAATGTCTGCCAGCAGATACGCGCCAATCTCGTCTGCGATCGCCCGGAATTTCTCGAAGTCAATCACGCGAGAATAGGCAGAATAGCCGCAGATCAGCAGCTTGGGACGGTGCTGCAATGCCAGATCGCGGATTTGGTCAAAGTCGAGCTGTTCGGTGGTGGGACTCACGCCGTAGTGCTGCACCTTGAACCATTTGCCCGAAACGTTGACCGGAGAGCCATGGGTCAAGTGTCCGCCATGCGACAAGTCCATGCCCATAATCAGGTCACCCGGTTCCAGCAGCGATAGGAAGACGGCGAAGTTCGCTTGGGCACCAGAGTGGGGCTGCACGTTGGCATGAGCTGCGCCAAACAACTGCTTGGCGCGATCGATCGCCAGTTGTTCAACTTGATCGATAAACTCGCAGCCACCGTAATAGCGTTTCTTCGGCAGACCTTCAGCATATTTATTAGTTAATACAGAGCCTTGAGCTGCCATGACTGCGGCTGAAGTAAAATTTTCGCTGGCAATCATCTCTAGGTGATCGCGCTGGCGCTGAAGCTCTTGCTGCATCAAGCCCGCTATGGCTGGGTCTGTTTTAGTCAAAAAGTCCAGGTTAGTCTGAGTCACAAGCAAACTCCCACGAAGTAAAGGAACAAAGCGATGAGGGCAGCGTTTCAGGCGATATGGGCGATCGGGATTGACCCTAGCCGTATAAAACAGCACCCGCTTCAGGATCGGGGTGGCATGGGGTCACTGCGCGCCGCTAAATCCTTCAGTCTTTTACTATAGCGCGGGGTAATTGCGGCACGGTAGATACAGTTATGCGCCAGTTATACGCCCTGCCGTGCGGTTAAGCCGATCGCCTCCTCTAATGTATTTAAGCCCGCTGCTTCTAGCTTTTGGCTTAGCCCAGTCAAAATGCGGCGTACCATCCAGGGACCTTCATAGATCCAACCCGTATAGACTTGCAGCAAGCTAGCACCCGCCGTAATCTTCTCCCAGGCATCATCGGCGGTAAAGATCCCACCGACTCCGACGATCGGCAAAGTCCCATTGGTTTTCTGGTAAATAAACTGAATCACCTCCGTAGAGCGTTGCCGCAACGGTGCGCCGCTGATGCCACCCGCTTCCTCGCTGACTAGATTCCCAGTAGCAGCCAGCCGTTCCGTCTGGAGCCGATCGCGGCGGATGGTGGTATTGGTGGCAATAATGCCTGCTAGCCGATGCGTTTGGGCTAGCGCAATCACAGCCGCGATCGCCTCCCACTCCAGATCGGGCGCAATTTTCGCCAGCATTGGCTTTTCTGCCTGATTTTCCTGCTGCAATGCCGTTAAAATCAAATCCAACTGGTCAGTGGCTTGCAGCGATCGCAGTCCTGGCGTGTTGGGTGAGGACACGTTGACCACAAAATAATCGCCCCAGGGTTTGAGCAAGCGAAAACTGTTCAGGTAATCCTCTGCGGCTGACTCTAACGGGGTGATTTTTGATTTGCCTAAATTTACGCCAAGCGGAATCGGGCGATCGGCAACAGATCCCCGTTCCAACTCCGCCGCTAACGCCTCTGCACCCAAGTTGTTAAATCCCATTCGGTTGAGTGCAGCCTGGTCGATCGGCAGTCGAAACAGACGGGGTTTAGAATTTCCTGGCTGGGCATGAAAGGTGACTGTGCCGAGTTCTGCAAAGCCGAAGCCAAAGCGATGCCAACCGTTTGCTGCCAGACCGTCTTTATCGAATCCGGCGGCTAGCCCAATCGGATTGGCGAAGGGGAGTCCCCATAAAACCTGACCAAGGTTCGGCTGCTGTAGCGTACAAGACTGCTGGAGCCACTGATTCAAACTAGATTTCAAAGGATGCCAGCCGATCGATCGGGAAGCCTGATCAGGTGTCGCCAGCCAACTCAACAGGCGTAACATCTGCTGATGAGCAGTTTCCGGATCAGCTTTTAGCCCAGAAAATAGTAATGGGCGCAGAATTGATTTATAAATGTCCAATTTATCACTGTCCAATTGGTTCAAAGAAATGACTCCTGGCTGTCTGAATCTGATGAAAAGCCTAGGCAGATAGTAATGGATCGACATCGGGCATTCTAGAGGGGCACTCTAGGGCAACCTGTCAAGTTTTTGACCCGCTGAGCAGGGAGGTTAGGAGTTAGTTTGAACATGAGTGTCCCGAAAGAGCCATCCAGCCATGAAAGACAACTAGTTGCCCTAGGGCGGGTTCTTCAGGCACTGCGAGAAGAGGAAACGTCTGATGGCTTGGTCAAAATTGCCCTGGACTATCTCCAAGCAGAGTTTAGCTATCGGCTGATCTGGCTAGGCTTATACGATCGCGTCGAGCATCGCTTAATCGGCAAAGGCGGCACGGCTCCTAACGGCGACACGGCTTTCCTCAAGCAAAAACTCAGCCTGAATCCAGGCGACATCCTAGAGCAGGTCGTCATGCAGCGGCGACCGATGGGCGTACCTGATCTACGCGAGGAATACCGGGCAGGAGACTGGCAAAGAGCAGCGCAAAAGTATGGCATTCAGGGCACTATCATTTTCCCGATTCACCACAAAGAGCAGTGCTTCGGGGCAGTGTTGCTGGGTTCAACCCTCTGGGGCACCTCGCCCCATGCCGACGAAAAGGCGCGTCTCTCCATGCTACTCGGATCGCTGGCAAATGCCTTACAGGAAGTTGATTCTGAGCAGCAGCGCCAGCAAGTCAAGCGACCAGATCAGCCTTTGTTCAGTTTGTTAAATAAGCTCCGATCGCTGCCAACTTTGCCCAAACGCTTGGAAGCGATCGTCGATGAAACCCACCGCTTCATCAAGCCTAGCCGCACAAATATCTATTGGTATGAGCCACAGCAGCGCTACTTCTGGAAACGGCAGGGGACGCGATCGGTTGATTCTCCGGCGGATCTGAGAATTTCGGTGCAGGAAGTCAACAGCTTTTATCAGACCTTAACTGCCGACCAGATCGTGAGCGTGGGGGAAGCCAATAGCGCCCTCAAAGCCGACCTCACAGGGCGATTGATGCAGCAAATTCAAGCGCAGTCCCTCATTGCTGCTCCGATTCTGTTTCGGGGGGAACTGCATGGCTTTTTGACCGTGGAAGGCAACGATGCCCGCCTCTGGACAGAAGAGGAAAAAAACTATGTGCGGGGTGTCGCTCAACTGCTGGCTTTCATGGCTCCGCTAGAAAACTTGGAACAGACGATTCAGCAGGTCAAGCGTGATCAAATTTTGAGCAGTGAAGTGACGCGCGCCCTTTACAGTGAAGACGACTGGCGGGCTACGCTGAAAATCTGCGCCGATCAACTCTGTCAGCGGCTCAATGTCGAGCGGTTTTTGCTGCTGCTCTATGATCCTGATCTGAAGCAGTTTGCTATTTACAATCAGCAGCAGCCTGCTAGCCGCAAGCCGATCGCCACTGTCTTTGGCAAGCTCAACGCCATTGATTGGCAAATGTTAGAGCAGAGCACGGAAGCCGTCGGCATCGAAAATCTGGAAGAAGATCTGAAGCTGATGGCATGGCGACAGGCTTTCTTGGATCTGGGGACGCGATCGCTCTTAGTGTGCAGCACTTCGATCGGCAAACCGCTGGAAGGGTTACTGGTTTTGGCGCACGAAACCACTCGAAGCTGGAGCCGCACCGAAAGAGAGTTGCTGAAAACTGTGAGCCAACAGGTTGGACTGCTGCTGCACCAGTACCAGCTTCAGCGCCAGAGCGATCGCCTCGCCCAAACCGATCAGACAATTCAGCTTGGACTGACGACGATGCAGCAACAGCATCAGCTCGCGACCCTAGACGAAGCCGCTAACCAGTACATTGCTCAGCTCCTCGCGGCTCCCCTAGTGACTTTGATTACCTGGCAGCCTGGACAGGTCAAAGCCAAAGTGACGGCTCCGGTGATTGCTAAACGCCCCTTTGAGCTGGATGAAACGGCTACCATTCCGATCTACACCGACTTGTTGGTGCAGGAGGTGCTAAGTCAGCAGACTCCCCTCATTTTCAGCAGCAAAGACTTTTCGCCTGAGACTCGCCACTGGCTGAATGGGGCTGAAATTGGGCAAGTGCTAGCCTTAACGCTGCGGACTGCCCCCGATCATGTGCCGAGCGCAATTATTCTGGTGGCAGATACTGCCGATCGCGTTTGGACAGAGCAGCAGCTTAAAAGCTTTGAGATGCTCGTCAATCAGCTTGCCTGGAGTCGCCGCTACCTGATGCTGGCAGAAATTTTGCTGGCGCAGCGCAATAACCTCGGACAGCTCAACTGGTATAAGCAGCGCCGTTTAGAAGAAATCTATCGGGTGCTCAGCGTGGCAGTCCGCCGCCTCAACGAGCTGAGCCAGCAAAAAGATGATGTCTCCAGCCTGCGCTATCAGCAAATTCTGCGGCATATGAGCGCCACCCTCACCGGACTCACTCCCATGCTGAAGCAAGAGCAATGGCAGTTGCAAAGCGAACAGGAGAGCATCCCATTGGCAAGTTTGCTGCGGCGATCGCTGGAACGGCTGGATGCGTTGATTAAACAACGGCAGCTTTGGTCACAAGTGCATAATGATGCCAATGTGCATGTGGGGGGCGACATTGCCAAGATCGAGTTTGTTTTGCTGGAAGTGTTGATGGCTGCCTGTATGCGATCGCCCAGCAATGGACGGCTGGATATTTGGTGTCGTCAAGCCAACGCACAGTGGCTTGAGCTGTCTATTACCGACAGCGGCACTGTCGATCCGCATCTGCTAGAAGAACTTGACCAGGGGCGATCGAGCGATCTGCTGCTGCCCTCGACGCTGGATCATCCACCGGGACTGCACCTCGCCATCTGCAAAGCGATTATGCAGCGAATTGGCGGTCAGTTCGAGCTATACCCGCTGGAGGACAACCGGATTGCCAGCCGTTTGCTGCTGCCGATCGCCGTTGGGGTCTCCTCGAAGCAATACGCCCAGGCAGATACTAACTTTTTCTAAGCTTTTCTCCCGATAACACAACGAATGACACAACTGGAATGGCACAATCATTCGAGGGTGGGTAGTCCAAACCTAGCTTAAAGCTGCACTCGTTCTAATTCTTTATTTTTTTATTTTTCTGCTCATGACACCGAATTTGCATATTATTACGCCTTCCGGCATTCTGGATGGAACGCAAGCGCAACAGTTTCGGTCTGAAATTGGGAAAGCGGTTGATGCGGGTCATAAAATCATTCTGGTCGATCTCCAAGATGTCACCTTCATGGATAGTTCTGGGCTGGCAGCCTTAGTGCTGGCTTTGAAAACCGTGCGATCGGCTGGTGGCAAGCTGTGTGTTTGCTCCACCAATGATCAAGTCCGGATGCTGTTTGAGCTAACCAGCATGACCAGCGTGTTTGAGATGTTTGACAATCGAGAAGCGTTTAACCAAGCCTTCAGTTCTTAACAGACTCGTTAAAGGACACGCGCAGCAGCGACAAATCATCGTTGAAGGTTTGTACGCCGCTCTCTGCCTGGATTTGTGCCAGAATTTCATCCAGGCTAACCGTTGGATCAAAAGTCGCTAGCAGATTCACAAAGGCATCTAGCCCCCAGATGCCATCCCCTGGCTGGCTCAGCTCATAAATGCCGTCGCTGAAGACATACATCACGCTGGCATCTGGAACCGTGAAGCGATCGCTGGTAAATCTCGCCTCCGGCATCATGCCGATCGGCAAACAGGGGGTGCGGAGCTGTGCCACTACGTTTTCTGAGGCGCTTTCTGAGGCACTTTCTGGGGGATGCTGAACCACGATCGCAGGGGGATGTCCGGCACTAGCGTAAGTCAACTGACGGGTAGGGGAATGATAGACCCCATACCAAATGGTGAAATACTTCTCGTTCTGGCTGCTCATTTGAAATTGATGGTTCAATCCCCGCAGCACTGCCACCGGATCGTGAAAATCGACCTCTGGCAACGATCGCGATCGAAGCTGATTCAGCACCAAAATCGAAGGCAAAGCCGCCCCTAGTCCATGTCCTGAGACATCTAGCAGGTAGATCGCCAGGTATTCTTGATCTAGCCAAAAGTAATCAAAACAATCGCCGCCGAGCTGGCTACAAGGGACAAAGCAGGACTCGATGTTCACACTGCCCGACAGCGGCTTTGGCAACAAGGCTTTGACATAGGCTGCGGCTTCAGCTAGCTCTGCCTCTAAAAGCTGCTTTTGCGTTTGCAGATCCCGGTTGAGCTGGTGCAGCCGTAGCGCAGCCCGAACCCGCGCTTGCAGCTCGATAATGTCGATCGGCTTTGACAAAAAATCATCTGCCCCTGTGTTTAGTCCCTCGACGCGATCGGCAATTCCCCCGCGCGAAGTCAGCAGAATGAAAAATGTCGTACAAAGCTCTGGATTAGATTTCACCCAACGGCACACTTTTAAGCCGTCTACAGCAGGCATCATCCAATCACAAATGATCAAAGCAGGCTGAAATGTTTTGGCTTTTTCAATCCCATCCCGCCCATCCGAAGCAATTACAACGTCATGCCCCTGGTTTCGCAATGCCCGTTGAATCACAACGCGAATCATCGGGTCATCATCTATCACCAGAATTTTTGACATAAATAATCGACATGCATCTAACGCAGCGAAAACGATGGAAAGTTAACCGAAGTCCCCATTCTAGCCAGCTTTATTGTGGCGATCGCAATTAATTTGCTGAATCTTTAGCTTTCTGCCATGCCAGCTTGGCTGCTCCTACGATGCCAGCTTGGTTGCCCAGTTCGGCAGGCAAAAGCTGTAGACCCGCACGGGAGCTAGCCAAAACCCGCAGATCGATCTCAGCTTGCACAGTCGGAAAGAAAAACTTGGCGCTCGCACTAATGCCGCCGCCAATGATCACG
>JBBSFA010000004.1:0-15955 GCA_038239185.1 Elainellales cyanobacterium
CCAAGTCCAACCGGGCACTCCCTACAAGCAAATTCATGACACTGCCGTGCGCGTTATCGTGGAAGGCTTGTTGGATCTGAAGCTTTTGCAAGGTGACATTGAAGAAATCATTAAGGAAGAGAAATACAAGCCGTTTTACATGCACCGGACTGGACACTGGCTCGGTCTAGATGTTCATGATGTGGGGGTTTATCAGCATGGCGAAACGCCCCATAATTTGGAGCCAGGGCAGATAACGACGATCGAACCGGGGATCTACATCTCGCCTTACCTCAAACCGGCTGAAGGTCAGCCAGAAGTGGATGCTCGCTGGCATGGGATCGGCATCCGGATCGAGGATGATGTGCTGGTGACTGCGACTGGGCATGAGGTGTTGACGGCGGGTGTGCCGAAGGCGATCGAGGATTTAGAAGGCTTAAGGTTCTAGAGGATTCGCTAAAACCTGGAAAGCTAAAACCCGGAGCGCCTGTAATCACTGAAGAAAATCTTTATCTTTCATGTTGTTCTTGTAAAGCGCGGGCACTTTTCTGCTATCTCTTCAGTAAAACACTCATAAGCTGTTTACAGCGATACTGATGTTTTCCATCGAAACCTGGTAGAACTACGATGAGCGATTGTCTCCCTTAAGTTTGCTCAGCAACCTTTTTGGGCAGACTGGTAGAAGTTATTGCTTTCCGGACGATTCACCCTCTCGACAAGCACATGCCCCATCAGCCCATCCTCAACTCGGCTCCTCTTGCTTCTGCGGCAAAGACCAGTCTTTCCGTCAGACCTATTTCCGTCAGACAAAGTTCCATCAGGCAAGGCTTAATCGCGATCGCTTTGGGTAGCCTCTGCTTAGCGGTTGCCCAAAGCAGTAGTTCATCTCAATGGAGTCAGTCTATCTCTCAGACCGAAGCTACAGAAACGGTTTCTAGCAATGCGGCTTTCCTGGCTCAGACTTCTACCTCACTCCATCGGCTGTCTCAGCCCGCTAGCAAAGTTTTATCCGATCATTTACCTGCTTCGCTGCATCAGCGCTCCTCTGGGCAAATGCGCTACGTCTGGAATCAGCATTGGCTCCCCGCCCGCACTCCTGCCTCAACCACCTCCTTCAGCGCCTTGGAGCAAACCTGGTTCTCCTGGTATCGCTGGTGGCAGCTTCAGTCAGTCAAATCTCGATCGACGACGACCGCTGAATGAAGCTAGCTTCGAGTCCGTCTGTCATGTGGCAGCGTATCTAGCCCTAGCGCTGTGTCAGGCAATCGCATCACCTCAACTGTGTTTTTGATTGTGGCGGCGATCGGCACTGCCAGCAGAACCCCCAAAAAGCCTGCCACCCGAAAACCCAACAGCAGCGCAATCACAACCCAGATCGGATTCAGTCCGGTGAAGTCGCCTCGCAGACGCGGCGCAATCACATTGTCGGTAATCTGCTGCAATACCACGCCAATGATCAAGACCTGCGCCGCCGCCCAGTAGCCCTGAAGTCCCAGCGCGAGCAGTGCCACTAACCCAATGCCGATCGTGGCACCAAACAGAGGAATCAGTTCAAAAAAACCAATAATCAGGGTGAACAGCAGACCAAAGCGAATCTGTAGCACTAAAAAGACAGGCAGCAAAAACAGCATCATCACTAAAGCCAGCATCATCTGAGTCAGAAAAAACTGATGAAACTGCTGTTGCAGCGATGTGTTTAACGCTTCGCTCAATTTTTCTGGCAGCAGGGCAATGATGCCGCGCCAGAAGCGATCGCCATAAACCAGCATATAAAACGCCAGTACAATCAAGAAAAGGCTGGCAAAGACCTGTCCCAATGTATTGACTGCAAATTCCGGCAGCAGCGTGAGGATGCCTTGAATTTGCGTGGTGGCTTGGGTGGCAATTTGCTCTAAGTTCAGCGGAAAATTCTGCTCATTGATCAGCTTCTGCAAGGATGCCAAATTCTGAACGCCCGCTTCCAAGAGCGGCGGCAAGCCCTGTAAAAGCTGAGTTGCTTGCTCAATTACGATCGGAATCAGCGTGAGCGCCAAGATTAAAATCAGCAGCAGAAACAAGACCAAGACCAGCAGCACAGCCTGAATGCGCTCAAACCCAGCCCGCTGCAACGCCCGCACAATGTAATTCAGAATTAACGCCAGCACCGCACTGAGCACGGTAAAAGTGATAATCCCCTCAAAGTACGAAAAGATTTGACCTAGAACCCAGAGGTTTAGGGCAATCACGGGTCCGCTGAGTCCGTAGAGCAGATAGCGTCGAATTAGTTCTGATAGATTCATTCGGTCGCAGGCGAAAGATGGGGCAAGAGTTGAGCGATCGCTTCCCTATCCTGACACAAGCCGCTCGCCATTTTTCGCTCCTGACCTTTTTTAACAAGCTGCCTTAAAAGTCTAGCGGTAATAGTCTCGATACCATTTGACGAATCGATCGATCCCCACCTCGATCGAAGTGGTTGGTTTAAATCCAACATCTCGGATTAAATCATCAATATCCGCATAAGTGATCGGCACATCTCCAGGCTGAATCGGCAAGAAGTTTTTTTGAGCTTCCTTGCCCATTGCTTGTTCAACCACCTGAATAAATCGCATTAACGAAACAGGCTGATTATTACCAATGTTATACAGTTTATATCGGGCTTTGGTCAGCGAACCTGCATCAACTGCCACCGGAGGCTGATGCATCACCCGCACCACCCCTTCCACGATGTCATCAATGTAGGTAAAATCGCGCTGCATCTCGCCAAAATTATAGACATCGATCGGTCGATCTTCCGCGATCGCCTTCACAAACTTAAAATATGCCATATCTGGGCGACCCCACTCGCCATACACCGTGAAGAACCGCAGTCCTGTGGTGGGAATTTGGAACAAATGGCTGTAGGTATGTGCCATCAGTTCGTTCGCTTTCTTAGTGGCAGCATACAGCGAAATCGGATGATCCACATTGTCGCTAGTAGCGAATGGAATCTTGGGATTCACGCCATAGACCGAGCTAGAAGAGGCAAACACTAGATGGTTAACCGGATGTTGGCGGCAACCTTCCAGAACATTGACAAACCCAGTCAGGTTGCTATCCACGTATGTCCAAGGATTTTGGAGCGAATAGCGCACCCCGGCTTGCGCTGCTAAATGCACCACCGCATCAAACGGCTGCATTTGAAACAGCTCTGCTACCGCTTGGCGATCGCTCAACTCCACAAACTCAAACGTAAATCTAGGCTGGGCAACTAGGCGATCGAGTCGGGCTTTTTTCAGAGCGACATCGTAATAGTCATTCAGATTATCAATGCCATAGACCTGAATGCCATCTGCCAAAAGGCGTTGTGCTAGATGATAGCCAACGAATCCTGCCACTCCAGTTACTAGTACGCGCATGAGGGGTGCTCTCTTTGATTTGTCGGTTTGAACAATAAACAAACTTAAATGAACAAATTTAGTAGATCACACAGCCCATTCTAGTTCTTCTAAATGGGGCTTTACGCCACGCCTTGCGCGGTGCAAAACCCCGTTGTGATTAAGCTCAACGCCTGTTAAGCAGCAGCCAAATCAGCCAAAATATCATCGGCATGGGTTTCGGTGTTGACGCTGCTGTAAACTTTGGCAATCTTTCCATCGCCCCCAATCACGTAAGTCACTCGCGTGGCATAGCGGACTCCATTTCGTTCGCCTTCCACATCGTAAGCTTTGGTGATTTCGCCCTTTGTGTCTGCCAGCAGCGGAAACGGCAGATTGAATTTGCTGGTAAAGGCTTGGTGGGAGGCTTCATCATCTAAGCTGATCCCAAAGACGGCGATGTCTTTGCCCTGGTAGGCAGCATAGCTGTCACGAAAGCTACAGGCTTCTTTGGTGCAGCCGGGAGTATCGTCTTTGGGGTAAAAGTACAAAACGACCGATTTACCCGCATAGTCCGACAGTGTCACGGTGTTGCCGCTGGTGTCCTTGACGCTGAAGTTAGGAGCGGTATCGCCAACTGATAAAGGCATAGGTCTAATTTCCTCTTAAATGTGCCCAGACATTATGTGCCCAAACGCTGTCGGTTAAAGATTGTAGCTTTTATTGAACCTGCATGGGGAAGAACCCTTTGGTAGGTTTTGCTGCTTTCAACTTTAGGAATATTTTAGTTTGGGAATACTAGGCGCAATCTAAACTATCTCCAAGTCGCTATGCAACGCTCTTGTCCTGGGTTTGCCGCCTGGATTCTACATCCTGCCAAACTTGTCCTGATGGCGATCGCATCCTGCCTATTCACCCTTTTAATTAGCTGCTCCCAACAGCCCCAAACCCCTGTGCATGTCGGTGCAGTCGTTTGGCCCGGCTATGAGCCGCTGTTTTTAGCGCAAGACCTTGGCTATTATCGGGAGCAATCGATCGAGCTATGGGATTATCCTTCTGATACAGAAATAACTCAAGCCCTCCGCAATGGAGACATTGAGATTGCAGCACTGACAATGGATGAGGCCTTACTGCTGGCTGAAACCAATCCGGATATCCAAGCCGTGCTCGTCATGGATTTCTCTAACGGGGCTGATGTGTTGATGGCTCGACCCGAAATTTCAACCCTGCAAGCGCTAAAAGGGCACAAGATTGGCGTTGAATCCAGCGCGCTTGGCGGCTACATCCTAACCCGGATTTTAGAGAAAGCCGGATTGTCGCTCAGTGACGTTCAAATTGTACAAATGGGTGTTTCAGAGCATGAGCAAGCCTTCAAACAGGGCGTGGTCGATGCGGTAGTCACGTTTGAACCTGTGCGATCGAATCTGCTCAAAGTCGGCGCACAAGTTTTGTTTGACAGCTCAAAAATTCCAGGCGAAGTAGTAGATGTGCTGGTTACCCGTCGAGATTTGCTCAGAACTCGCAAAGCCACGATAGAAAAGCTGGTTCAAGGTTGGTTCCGGGCGCTGGATTATCGCAAACAGCATCCCCAAGATGCCGATCGCCGCATGGCACCGCGCGAACAAGTCACGCCAGAACAATTTACTGAGTCTCTAAAGGGAGTGCAAATTCCGGATCTGCAAGCCAACCTGACTCTGCTCGGTCAAACGGATGCCTCTTTACGGGAAAAAACAGAGCGGCTCGGCAAGTTCATGCTCAGTAAAAAACTTCTGAAACGGCTTCCGCCCCTTGAGCAGTTGCTGAGCGATGAATTTATTAAGTCTGTTAACTAGGCTCAGTCGATCGAAAAAGGTACTGGCAGCAGTATTGCTAATGCCCTCCATACAACCAGTGTTCTACATAACAATGCCCCCTCTATTCATGCTTAACAGTTCACAAGTCACGCCATGCACAATTTAAAAACCAAACCCTCAATTTTGGATTGGGGTTTAGGAAAGTCGCACATTGCGTCAAGTCGTGATGGAACCTGCGATCCACTGAGAGTAAATTCTTTGCAATGAAAGCTTTCCCATTTTCGCTGCGCCTGACTCTTCCCAGCATCCTATTACTCATGGGGTGCATTGCGGGCAGTTTTTCGTTTCAACGACAAGTTAATCTGACTCAAGAGCGTGCAGAAATCGAAATAACTCGCGATTCTAGACTAACTGCATCCACCACGGCTCAACTGTTGGAATTTCTGTATCGCAGATCGGATATCAAAGATGCTCAATCAGAAGGAATTTCGCTCATTTTCAGTCGATTAAAGGGAGATCCTAAACTGACTTTGGCGGTGTTTTGCGATCAGGCGAATCTCATTCGCAATGCATCGCGCTATGAGCTTCGCCTGCAATCGCTTAGCACGACTCAACTGACTCAACTGACTCAACTGGTTCCGACTGTGGAGCGAGTTCGCCGCAGCCTAGCGGGGGAAGCCGTCGTCAGCCCAGACCACAGCCGGGTTCAAGCCATCTATCCGGTTCAACTGCCGGGTAATCCAGGGGAGATGCGCTCCAGCAATGTGGGTACGATAATTTTGGAGTATGACTTGCAACAATCAGCCCAGCAAGCGATCGCCGATGCCTTTAACCAGTCCGTTCAGGTCGTTAGTATCCTAATGCTGTTATGCATTGTGGTGGTGATGCTGCTCGATCAACTAGTGACTCGTCGGGCAAAACAGCTTGTGCTGGGCAGCGAAAAATTCGCCCAAGGAGAATTGAGCACCCGTATTCAACTGCAAGGCTCCGATGAACTGGCGCAGATTTCGACTGCATTCGATCGGATGGCAGCCAAAATTCAAGAGGATACAGAAACCTTACAGGCTGCAAAACACCAATTCAGGCTGCAAGCCCAAGAGCTTGAAGAGACTTTGCAAGAGCTGAGACAAACGCAAACGCAGTTGATTCAGACTGAGAAAATGTCGGGTTTGGGCAGAATGGTGGCGGGTGTTGCCCACGAAATCAATAATCCAGTCAATTTCATCCATGGCAATCTCCAATTTGCCAATCAATATGCGATCGAACTCTTAGATCTCGTCGATTTATACCAGAACTGCTATCCTCAACCCCTGTTAAAGATTCAAGAAAAAATTGAGGCGCTAGAGCTAGAGTTTCTCACAAAAGACTTTAAGAAAATCTTGCAGTCAATGGAAGTGGGAACAGACCGAATCCGAGAAATTGTCTTAGGGTTGCGGAACTTCTCGCGATTAGATGAAGCTGAATATAAAGAGGTTAACATTCACGACGGGTTGGATAGCACATTGCTGATTTTGCAGCATCGCTTGAAGCTAAACGATCGCTGTCCCGACATTGAGATTGTTAAAGACTATCGCGAAATTCCGCTAGTAAAATGCTATCCGGGGCAGCTCAATCAGGTTTTTATGAATATTTTGGCAAACGCGATCGATGCGCTAGAAGAACTATCGCTGGCAAAAGCTTCGCTAGTAGACGCTTCAAATCAACCAACGGAGTTCACGCCTAAAATTCAAATCTACACTGACCAAATCCAACCCAATCGGATCAGAGTTTCAATTGCAGACAATGGAGTAGGCATTCCAGAATCCGCCAGAGCGAAACTGTTTGACCCATTTTTCACCACGAAACCGATCGGCAAAGGAACAGGCTTGGGATTGTCTATTAGCCACCAAATTGTCACAGAACGACATCAGGGCAACGTGTATTGTCAGTCCAAGCCGGGGCAGGGCACAGAATTTGTCGTTGAGCTTCCAGTCGATGCTTCACAGTGAGACTCGATCGCCCTACCATGGTTTCAGAGAGAAGGCGATCGGCAATGGTACAAGTGTCTAACCCATCGGTGACCCTGGGAGAATTTCTAAAGCTGCCAGAAACCAAACCTGCCAGTGAGTATATCGACGGACAAATCCGCCAAAAACCCATGCCGCAAGGAAAACATAGCGCTGTTCAGGGTGAGCTTGTCACAGCCATCAATGCCGTTGTCAGAAAACCGCGACTCGCTTGTGCCTTCCCAGAACTGCGATGCACTTTCGGGGGACGGTCTTTAGTGCCTGACATCGCTGTGTTTCGCTGGCAAAGAATTCCTCTCGATCCACAAGGCAACCTGGAAAATAGTTTCCTAGGCGCACCCGACTGGGCGATCGAAATTCTTTCGCCGGATCAAAGCCAGAACAAAGTCACGCGCAATATTTTGCACTGTCTAGAACATGGCTGTCAGCTAGGCTGGCTTTTCGATCCAGAAGATCGATCGCTACTGGTTTATCCACCCGGACAGCAGCCCCAGTTTTTTGAAGCCACTGAAGCGGCAGAGAGCTTGCCTGTCCCGGAATTTGCAGCGGGCTTGCAGCTCACGCTAACCGAAATATTGAGCTGGCTCAATTTTCGCTGATCAGACTGTCCGTCTAGCCAATTCGCCCGACTTTGGCGCGATACAGCAGCTTTTCGCCCTGCCGATATCCCGTGTAACGCACCTTAACCCGATCGCCCGACTGCGCTGTCCCGTCCATCAGTTGATGAGACTGCGGATCGTAGTCAACTTCTGCCCCAACTGTGGCGATCGCCTCAATCCCCCAGTCTTTCAGCAATTGCTCTAGGGGACGAATAAACGGCAAAAAGTTTTTGGCGGGAAACTGAGGATTCTGCTGGGCTGCATAAATCAGCGTTGGGAACTGAATTAGCCAAGATTCCAGCGATCGCAGCACTGCCTGCTGAAAGTCTTGCCGCAGCGCTTCCTCTTGCTCGGCAATCTGGGCTTGCAGTCGTTGATATTCTTGCTCGATCGCTGGAGCGCTTGCAGTTGGCGACTCTGAAACAGGCAAATCTGAAAAATCTGACAGCAGCTCTGCGATCGAAACCCGCAACGCTTGACTGAGCTGGTGCAATGGTTGCACTCGCATTTCGGCAGCTTTACCCCGGCTGAGCTGCTTGACCTGCCAGACCGAAACGCCTGCCGCTTGACTGAGCGCTTTGAAGCTAGAAATATTTGCGACCTGCATCCGCGATCGCAACCTTGCAGGATAAGAAGAGGGATTCACCAGCAGCACATGGCAGCGTATCGCTAACTTGCCTTAGGCTAATTTGCTTTAGGCTAACTTGCTTTAGAAAGCGGCATTGAAAAGGCGCGGCAGCAGTCGATGAAGCGGACTACTTCACAGCCGATTGTGTTTTCTGGCAGTTGCCGGAGGTTGTCTAAGGTGCTGCTAAACTCATACTCATACTCAGAATCAGCCTGAGCCTGAACTGCTTCAGCCAGATTCCACAGGACTTCTCTAGGAATGTTCACTGTTTGCATAATCAACCTTTTGTCAACTTCTTGCCAACTTCAAAGGAGTCCAATCTCCATGGCTCTTTAATGTAGCGCAAGTTTATGACAAATTCATCAAAGCTTTAACAATGTTTAACCTTTACGAGAATGTTTAACCTTTACGAGAATGTTTAACCTTTACGAGAAATGCTAAGCCAAAGAAATCTAAATCCTCCAAGAAGTCGCAGCTAGTACAATAAAGCATCGGGTTTGGTGATTGGCATGACCCAAGAACTGCTAAATGACGAAGAAATCATTCATGAGCTTGACATCAGCCATCTGGTGATTGAGGACGACACCCCTGTGGACAATTTTCAATCTGAAGTGCAGCAACGGCTACTGGTCGAACCGCTCTACAGCTCTAAAGCTTTGCCAGCACCTTTCTTAGCGGCTGCCAATGTGGGGGTGTTCTATAAGCTTCAAGGTGATCCGATCGTGCCGGATGTCTTCCTCAGCCTAGGAGTCCAGCGTGCCGAAGACTTCTCTCAGCGGCGAAATCGCTCCTATTTTGTCTGGGAGTTTGGCAAAGTCCCAGAGGTCTGTATTGAAGTCGTGTCGAATCGGGAAGGCGATGAGTTGATCCTGAGCCAAAAATCTCGGCAAAAAGGCAAGACAGCCGCCAAAAAGGAGATTTATGCCCAAGTCGGCGTTCGCTATTACGTAGTGTTCGATCCGCTTCAGCGAATTCAAGGCAAAGATGAAATGAATGGCGCACTGCTGCGAGTTTGGTCAATTTCAGCCGATGGCTACACCGAACTGACACCTGCCCAAGGCATTACTACAGAGGGTCAATCAGTTTGGCTGAATGGGGTCGGGATTGGCTTAACGTTGTGGGAAGGAGAGTTTGAGGAAACAGTGACTCGCCTGTGGCTGCGATGGTGCGATCGCGAGGGGCAAGTCATTTCAACTGGAGCCGAACGGGCAGACGAAGCAGAAGCGAAGGCAACCCGACTCGCTGAACAACTCCGGGCAATGGGAATTAACCCAGACGAAACATGAGAAATTGAGCGATCGCAACCCTACCAGAAACTATGCTGCAAATTACCAACCGCACTGCCATCCCGCTCAGCGAAATCGAGCTGAGTGCTGTTCGCTCTCAGGGGGCAGGCGGACAGAACGTCAACAAAGTCGCCACTGCCATTCACCTGCGTTTCGACATCAATAGCTCATCCCTCTCGCCTTTATATAAGGAACGTCTGCTTAACCTGAGCGATAGCCGCATTACCAAAGACGGCATTGTTGTGATTAAAGCCCAACAGCACCGCACTCAGGAACAAAACCGAGAAGACGCGCTCGATCGCCTTCAAGAATTGCTCCAAAGCGTGACGGTGACCCCCAAAAAGCGCAAGCCGTCTCAGCCCTCCCGCAGTACCAAGAGCAAGCGAATCGACAGCAAAGTGAAGCGAGGACAGATCAAAGCCTTCCGGGGAAACATCAAAGAGTGACGCTTGTTGTGGAATGTGCCTCCCGTCGCAGCTTCACCATAAAAAACCCATCCATTTCCTGCTGCGAAGGCAAAAGCTTTAGCCATCCCTCAGCCACAGCAAACTCAGCCAAAGGCGAGGTGACGATCGGTGGTTCAATCTGCCACTGCGGCTGCTGCTGAAGAAAAGCCTGGACGATTGCCTCATTTTCCAGCGGGTGCAGGGTACAAGTCGCGTAAACCAACACGCCGCCCGGTTTAACCCAGTTGGCAGATTGATTCAGCAATTCGCTCTGGAGCTGCGTCAACTCCGCCACAGAGTCAGGCGTTTGCCGCCAGCGGGCATCTGCATGGCGATGCAGCGTTCCCAGCCCGGAGCAGGGAGCATCCAACAAGGCGCGATCGGCTTGATTTTCGGGCTTAGAGAACTGGGGCATCTGACGGCTGTCTCCCACCTGTATGGAAATCGACTGGAGCTGCAACCGCTCAGCGTTTTGCTGAAGTTTTCGCAGCCGAGACTGATGGCGATCGCAGCCCCAAATCACGCCCTGATCCTGCATGAGTTCCGCAATATGGGTCGTTTTGCCGCCAGGAGCCGCGCAGCTATCAATCACGGTTTCTCCAGGCTGCGGGTCGAGCAAATGGCCGACCAACTGAGCGCTACTGTCCTGCACTGTCCACCAGCCTTCAGCAAAGCCAGGGAGCTGCTGGACTGCACCCGCGCTGGGCGGTAGGCGTAGCGCTTGGGGCAGGGGGGGCACTCGCTGCACTTCAATCCCTGCGGCTTGCATTGCCGCTTCGACTTGGGCGATCGTGGTTTTGAGCGGATTGATCCGCAAATCAATGTGCGGCGGACGGTTGAGCTGCTCGCAGATCTGCGCCGCAGTTTCTATGCCAAACTGATCTGCCCAGACCTGGACAATCCAATCTGGGTAGCTTTGCTGAACGGCAATTCGGGCGATCGCGTCTTCTGGCAGCGCTAAAGGATCGCCTACCTGACTCAGCCGCACATACTGTCGCAAAATGCCGTTGACAAACCCTGATAGACCGTCGAACCCGTTCTGCTTTGCCAAATCAACCGTGGTATCGACTGCCGCACTCGCAGGGATCTGGTTGAGATAGCGCAGTTGATATAACCCTAGATGCAGAATCAGCCGCAGTTCAGGCGGCTGTGTTTTCTTAGTGGCAAGCTGCTCAACCAAGGCATCCAGAGTGCGCTGGCGGCGAATGCTGCCATAGACCAACTCTGTGACTAAGCGACGATCGATCGCGGCTAAGTCGCTTTGCCGCAGCATTCTTTCTAACACAACATCTGCAAATGCACCACGCTGAATCGATCGCAGGGCTGAGAATGCCACCTGTCTTGCTTGACCTGCCTGTTTTGCCTGACCTGTCTGTTTTGCCTGACCTGCCTGATTTTTATCGCCTTTCACCTGTTTCCCTTGCCGCTTGGTAGATTCAAATCATTCTAGGCAGTCCAGTACGGTTTGGCGGCAGCATTGAGGAAAACTCGTTACGATCGCTATAGTCTCAATGCGTTCCCAACCCCAACGTCGCACCCCAACGTCGCTATGTCAGACTTCCAGATTCAAGCTCCCTATGAGCCGACCGGAGACCAGCCCAAAGCGATCGCTCAACTCACCCGCTACGTCCAAGATGGAGAGCAATATCAAACCCTGCTCGGTGCAACCGGAACCGGGAAGACCCATACCGTTGCTAGAGTCATCCAGAACATCGGCAAGCCGACTCTCGTGTTGGCACATAATAAAACGCTGGCAGCGCAGCTCTGCAACGAGCTACGTGAATTCTTTCCCGACAACGCCGTCGAATACTTCATCAGCTATTACGACTACTACCAGCCAGAAGCCTACATTCCAGTTACAGATACCTACATCGCCAAGACCGCTTCGATCAACGATGAAATCGACATGCTGCGGCACTCTGCGACGCGATCACTGTTTGAGCGGAAAGATGTGATCGTGGTGGCATCGATTAGCTGCATCTATGGGTTAGGAATTCCTTCGGAGTATCTCAACGCCTCGATTCCGTTTCGGGTGGGCATGGAGATGGATCAGCGGCAGGTGCTGCGCGATCTCGCCTCTGTGCAGTACGAGCGGAATGATTTGGATGTGGGGCGAGGTCGCTTTCGGGTCAAGGGCGATGTCTTGGAAATTGGGCCTGCCTATGAAGACCGGATCATTCGGGTTGAGTTTTTTGGCGACGAGATTGACGCGATTCGCTACATCGACCCGATCACGGGTGAAACGCTGCAAAGCATGGACGCGCTCAACGTCTATCCGGCTCGACACTTTGTCACCCCAGACGATCGCCTAGAAGAAGCCTGTGCCGCGATCGAGCAAGAGCTGAAAGATCGGCTAGTCGAGCTAGAAGGCGAGAATAAGCTACTGGAAGCCCAGCGGCTAGAGCAGCGCACTCGCTACGATCTAGAGATGCTGCGGGAAGTGGGCTACTGCAACGGCGTGGAAAATTATGCGCGGCATCTGGCAGGACGCATCCCCGGATCGCCACCCGAATGTTTAATTGATTATTTTCCGAAGGACGATTGGCTCCTAGTGATTGACGAGTCGCACGTTACGATTCCGCAGATTCGCGGCATGTACAATGGCGATCGCTCTCGCAAAATGACCTTGGTCGATCACGGCTTCCGGTTGCCCAGCGCTGCCGATAATCGCCCCCTGAAAGCCGAAGAATTCTGGCAAAAGGCGAATCAGTGCATCTTTGTTTCGGCTACGCCCGGAACTTGGGAGCTAGAGATTTCAGGCGGCAAGTTTGATGTCGAAGTAACCGAGAAGGCAGAGATTAAAACCTACATTTCTGGGACGGGACATATCGCAGAACAGGTGATTCGCCCAACCGGGGTCCTTGATCCGGAGATCTTTGTCCGCCCAACAGAAGGACAAATTGACGATCTGTATGGCGAAATTCAGGCGCGGGTGCTGCGGAATGAGCGAACGCTGGTGACCACGCTGACCAAACGAATGGCGGAAGACCTGACTGAGTATCTACAAGAGCGAGGTATTCGAGTCCGCTATCTGCACTCCGAGATCAATTCGATCGAACGGATCGAGATCTTGCAGGGGTTACGCGAAGGCGATTTCGATGCGTTGATTGGAGTCAACCTGCTGCGCGAAGGCTTAGACCTGCCCGAAGTCTCGCTAGTCGCCATCCTGGATGCGGACAAAGAGGGCTTTTTGCGGGCAGAGCGATCGCTGGTGCAAACGATCGGGCGGGCGGCGCGCCACATCGACGGTAAGGCAATTCTGTATGCCGACAATCTGACCGACAGCATGGACCGCGCTATCAACCAAACCGATCGCCGTCGCAAGATTCAGATGGAATACAACGAGAAGCACGGGATTACGCCCCAGCCGATTATCAAGAAGTCTAGTAATGCCATCCTGCAATTCTTGGAGGTTTCGCGGCGCGTCACCTCGCAGGAGCTAGAGGAAATCTACGAGCACTCAGACGAGCTGCCGCTGGAAACCATCCCAGAGCTGATTGTGAAACTCGAAGCCGAAATGAAAGAAGCTGCCAAGAAG
Source organism: Elainellales cyanobacterium (assembly GCA_038239185.1). Classification (GTDB taxonomy): domain Bacteria; phylum Cyanobacteriota; class Cyanobacteriia; order Elainellales; family Elainellaceae; genus FACHB-886. The sequence continues at coordinate 13,608 of JBBSFA010000004.1, forward strand.
CTAGAGTTTGAGGAAGCCGCCAAAATGCGCGATCGCATCAAACACCTGCGCGATCGACTGCTGGGGAAACGCAGCTAGGCGCAAAGCAAAATTCGGTAATGAAAGCCATAGCCCTCATCACCGAATGTCTAAAAACTCTTATTCGCTTTTCGACTCGTCGCCGTTGCCTGGAGAGGAATTGTACAGCGCGTCCAGCCGTTCGCGTGCATCCTCGACCGTCATCGATCGCATTACCAAGTAAGGCTCGTTCACAATGTTGCCCAGCTCATCCAACAGCTCTGGGTGAGGCACAGGCTGGACGCGACCCTGCCTAATCGGGGTAGCGTTGGGAGTAAATTGACCTCGGCGCGGCTGGCGCTGCGACTCCATCCCCAACGTCATCATGTTGCGGATCAGGTTACCTACTGCCAGAAAGGCTAATATCGTAAACGCCAAAATGTAAATTAAATGTAACATTTATCTGCTCCAAGCCAATTATGCTACGGATAAAACTAATGCCTTCCCAGCCGCAAACCTCGGCTGCCAGCTAATTTCTTTTTCTGAATCTAAATTTTTAGTCTACTTGCTTCCTGTAACCGCAAATTTTATGAAAATCAGTATCTATAAAGGTACTCTAGTCTCTCATATTTTTAAACGAGGCAAGGACTATATTTTCGTCTAGTGATCCTGATGCCAACTGGGATGCTCCCGACGGTGTCTCATTCCCACCTGCCAGCACTCTGTGACTAAGTGATGCCAAGGGATGAGCACGGCGGTTTCGACCCCTACCTGTCCGTTGGTCGCTTGAAGCAACATTTGGGCAGTTCCGACTTCCTGCTGAGCTTGCCGAACGCGCTCTAATAAATCTGTTTGTTGCGCCACGCTCATAAAACTGAGCGACTCGGTTTCTAGCAGCAGTTGCGATCGCTTGAACCAGTACTGGAAATCGTTTAATAGGGGCTGTAGAACCGTTTTGAGTAAATCTGGCTCAGAGGGAAAAGAGGACTGTGACATTCGCTGTAAGCCTTAGTCTAATACTAAAATCTATAATTTGACTTTTTTAATCTTAACGTAATTTACATTTCTTAACTTATTCTGTCATCAAACTTAAAGCGATCGATGCCGCCAGGATTTGATTTGCTGGAATCTCCATTCCGTAGAGATTTGACGCTCAAGCTGTTTCTGCTCTAGCCCGATAAGATAGAGTCTGAACACCCAACGCGATTTCTTTCGCGATTTCTTTACTTGTTAACAAGTTCATGATGAATTCAGCCCCAGCCGAGAAAATCCACCTGCCGCGTACCAGCGAATCTGAGTCCCTCAAGAAGATCCGTCACACCACTTCGCATGTGATGGCAATGGCTGTTCAGAAGCTGTTTCCTAAAGCGCAGGTGACGATCGGACCCTGGATTGAAAATGGCTTCTACTACGACTTTGACAACCCGGAGCCTTTCACCGAGAAAGATCTGAAAGCCATCAAAAAAGAGATGGTAAAAATTATCAACCGCAAACTGCCTATAACTCGCGAAGAAGTCAGCCGCGAACAGGCAGAACAGCGGATCTCAGCCCTGAATGAGCCGTACAAGCTGGAAATCCTTAGAGACATCAAGCAAGAACCAATTACGATTTATCACTTGGGTGACCAGTGGTGGGATCTCTGTGCCGGACCACACGTTGAAAATACCTCCGAGCTAAACCCAGAGGCGATCGACTTAGAAAGCCTAGCCGGAGCCTATTGGCGCGGCGACGAAACCAAAGCCCAGCTTCAGCGAATCTATGGAACCGCCTGGGAAAGTCCAGAGCAACTGACTGAATACAAACGGCGCAAAGAAGAAGCGCTGCGCCGCGATCACCGCAAGCTGGGCAAAGAGCTAGGACTCTTTGTGTTTTCCGATCAGGTGGGTCCCGGTCTGCCGCTCTGGACTCCCAAAGGTACGATGCTGCGATCGACTCTGGAAGACTTTCTGAAGCAAGAGCAGGTGAAGCGAGGCTACCAACAGGTCGTCACGCCGCACGTTGGACGAGTCGATCTGTTCAAAACGTCGGGACACTGGCAAAAATACCGCGAAGACTTGTTCCCGATGATGGGCGAGTCTGAAGAGGAAGGCTTTGTCTTGAAGGCGATGAACTGCCCCTTCCACATCCAGATCTACAAGAGTGAACTGCGATCGTATCGGGAACTGCCGCTGCGATTAGCAGAATTTGGCACGGTTTACCGCTTCGAGAAGTCAGGAGAACTGGGCGGTCTGACGCGGGTGCGCGGCTTTACCCAAGACGATGCCCACCTGTTTGTCACCCCAGAGCAGCTCAACGACGAGTTCTTGAAAGTAGTCGATCTGATCCAGTCGGTGCTGAAGATTCTGCGGCTA
>JBBSFA010000005.1:0-15871 GCA_038239185.1 Elainellales cyanobacterium
GTCAGTACAGTTAGGTGAGCATGGAAAAACAGAGCTGCGTTAGTTTTTGTAAAGTACTCTAAAATGCAGATCGAAAAGTACTCAAACGGTTATCTAAGTCCATTTCCAGAGTTTACTCTTTTACATTTATCATTATGCTCTTCTCCCCGTTCAAATAGTGTTTCATAATTATTTTCTTCAGATGATCAATCGTGCTTTTTTGATTCTGGTGATTTTACTCGATTCCACCCGAGCTTTTTCACTTGAGCACTAAAGCGAAACCATAATACGTGCTTTTTTGATTCTGGTGATTTTACTCGATTCCACCCGAGCTTTTTCACTTGAGCATTAAAGCGAAACCATAAGACAATACCTATAGGAAATAAAATAGCCAAAAACCAGTGAGTATAACGAGTAATTGATGGTAGGTCTGTATAAGAACAACCGCCAGCTCCACCTTTTGGACAAAATGTAAAGCTATAACGTACGCTGAAAAAACCAGAGAAGAAGGCTATTAGGAAAAAAGTTAAGGGTAAAACTAATAGTTTTTTTACTAGTACTGAGCAGCGTAAATCAACCCAGTATTTAAGCCACCAGCAGCCTGCCATTATAGGAAATGTCCTTTTCCAATAGCAGGTCTAATTGCGCCGTCGAGTACTAGCCTGTCTTCTATATCTATAATTTTCCGAAGCTCTTTATGCTTATAATCAGGATTTTCCCATTCTCTAATTCCACTTTCCCAAAATAAGAGATGTTCATCAAATTGCTTGTTAATATTGCATTCAATCGTAACAATATACCTTGCAATTCTAGCTGTGTAAATAAACTCAAGATAATATTGAATGAAAGCAAACCAGCAGACAAAAGGTATAATCACCGAGGTTGCTATTAAGATAAAATTATTTCCTTGAATTGATCCCTGTGCTATGCCACCTATGGCAGATAAATTTGCACCAATAATGGCGAAACTAAAGTTTATAATATTATTGATGTGGTTCTGCTTGTTGATAATCTCACTACGCAAAGTTTTATATTCTTCTAACATGATTTTTGTGTATACAACTTTTTTTCTGAATTCATGCTCTTCCATTAGATTTTTCCTCAAAGGATGCTTGCTGATATCTTTTTCTAGCACAAGTAACTAAACAACTGAAGTAAGCCACTGGTTTGGGGTATGTAAAATAGTTTGTGTCAAAGGTCAAGACAAGAGGCTCTTCCGGGTTTGGTATGCCATTGGTAAGGTAGATCAACGGGTTTTCAGGGCTTTTGGGCTGCTTACACCGGATAAAATTGTTCGTGATGAACATCAGCATACCTTTCCCAGAAGAGCCAGACAAGATCTAATGAACTAATTACCTGAGGCACAAACAAATGACCTTTCGACCCAAACTCCTAGACGAACTGCTCAAAGACTACCAGCATCCCGATGACTTGATAAGAGTAGGTGGGATCTTCAAACAATTGACCTAAGCTTTAATCGAACGCTGCTTGAGTGCCGAACTCGATACGCACCTAGCAGAGGAGAAGGCAGAGCCAGCGGTTGAACGTCCTAGAAATCGGCGCAACGGCACCAGCAAGAAGACGATAAAAGGCGAATTTGGTGAAGCAGAGATTGGGATTCTTCGCGATCGCAATGGTGCGTTTGAGCCCCAGTTGATCCAAAAAGGGCAGACCCGCTTCAACGGATTTGACGACAAGATTTTGTCGTTATACGCCCGTGGCATGACGACTCGCAATATCCAGGCGCAGTTGCAGGAGTTGTACGGGGTAGAGGTGTCCGGCGTTGCTGAACACAGATATGATTTGCCCTCATCCCAAACTCTTCTCCCCAGGGAAAAAGGAGCCAGGAGTCTTGCCCCCTCTCTTGCTGGGATAGGGCTAGGGTGAGGGCAAATTTTGCCATTCATATCTCAATTCAGCAACATCAGGTGTCCCACACCTTAATTTCTAACGTGACCGAAGCGGTGGAACAAGAGCGTAAGCTAAAAGCCTGCGGCATCCAAGAAAGGTAGAATCGCAGCTTGGATGCAGTTTATCCCATTGTTTATCTTGATGCTCTTGTCACCAAAGTGCGGCAAGAGGGGCGGGTCTTCAATAAAGCTATCCACCTAGCATTAGGGGTGAATTCGGCAGGTCAGAAGGAACTGCTGGGGCTGTGGATGACTCAAAATGAATCGGCTAAGTTCTGGCTCTCCGTGCTGGCAGAACTACAAAATCGCGGATTGAAGGATATCCTTAATAGCCCTTTGAACATGGCTTCGCTAGTGCCTGTGTCGATGGACTAACGGGCTTTCCAGAGGCAATTGAAGCAGTTTTTCTGGGTGCGACCTTGCCTTGATGAGCATACATAGGAGTAGCATCCTAGCGATATACAACTTACAGCCATTACCCTTAAATTAATTGTGTGAAAGCCATGCTAGTCAAGATTCCCGTCTCTTTTAGTGGTATCAGATAGAGGTTGCACCCAATATCACAAACCTGTTTGATGACCCGATGAAAACTCTCAATTTGCCAATGATGGTCATGGACGATCCCTGTACAGGTGTTATTTTTCCGTCGTAGAAATCCTAAATTCTCGTTCTGACTTAGAGTTTGATCTTCAGTAAAGGTTTTTCTCTATCCAAAGCAAAACTTGATCTTCTAGCAAGCACAGTCCAAAACAGGAGACAGGAAAATCAGCTATATCTTGATAGCACTGCTATTCATTGCTTTCAGATTTCTCTCGTCACAAATTAACGCCTGGACAGGTATCATTCTGATGCCTAATCAAGTCGCACGATCGCACTTGAACTTAAGTCATGCGATCGAGATTTCAAGCAAAACTCTCTAAATCTTCACCGATCGATTGAGTTTTGCGACAATGATCCTCCACAGCCCGACCTATGGGTAGGGTTTCTTACCATCAATTTGCAACCGATGAAGGGCTAATACAAGGGCCAGAGCAGGGTTGTGACTGCACTCACGCCGCGATCGCCCGTTCTTTCACCGAATCTGGCACCGATTTAAGCAATTCCCTGATCTCTGGACACTCAGCAGCGGATTCAAGCCACTGTCGTACATCTGCTAGAGATTCATCAGTCTCCCAGTTCTCAATGGTTTGGGGATCTTTAGGGGCGGTATCCGTGACTCGTAGATCAATATTCTCTTGATTACAAATCATGGATATTGGCTCAGATAGCTTACGTCGCATCGCTTCTAGCAACCGCACTCGAACCGGATCATCCCATCCCATCACCTGATAGTGGCGATCGCCCTGCTGTCCTCTCGCACCAGGTCTAGCTACCGCCGTTGCGGACAAACCCAGTTTTTTGAGCAACTTGTTCACCACTTCAACTGGGGTTTGAGTCCCGTTAACTTGCAACCTCAAATAGTAGAAGATCTCATTTTTGAATTTTAGGGCTGCTGCTTTGAGGGCGATCGCCCTAGGATCTTGATTGTGATAGGTGCTGCCATCTAGAAGTGAGAGAATACCTGTTTTCGCGATCAGTGCGGCTCTGACTGCTGATTTGGGTAGCCGATGCAGTGCCCGAATATTCTTGCTGAGAATTGCTTCAGTTGCTGCGCGATCGACAGCTCTGGCTGCCTCCAGATTTTCAGCCTGACCTTGCAGGGTTACACCGTGTCGCATCGCGCCATAATCCTTGAACAATGCCTCATAACACTCTTGAGCATCGTCAAACATGATACCGGGGAACTCGTCACGCAAGATCACCTTGCGAGCTAAAATCCGTGTCTGCAACGTTGAATCTTGAGACTCTAGGGTTTTGTGTGCCCACTCTGACGTATGCTTCGGTTCAATCACTGCCGCCGCCACTGCTGCCGCGTCCTCTTGCCAGATTTGCTCGGTAATCTCCTTCCAAAGGTCTACCGCCGCCGCGTCCTTTGCAATGGACTCTGAACTGACTTGATGCCCTGCTGCTTCCAACCGACTCACTAGCGCGTCATGCGCCATCAGTTTTTGAGCACCAACCGCTGCTATTTCTGAGCTGAGATAGTCCATGACCGCTGTCTCAACCGTCGCCATTAACTCAGCGCGATCGCCCTCAGCCTGCAACAATTCCTCCAGTCCAAACACACCCGCCAACAGCTTGGAGTTGCGCTTGAGTTGTCGGGCGATCGCCCTGGGATAGAGCAATGCCTCATCTGCACTGCTCAAGATAAACGGAGGACAGAACATCACACGCGGCACAGAGGGACGGTATCGCCCCAATAGCTGCATGTGGCTGTCAGTCGCCAGCGCCGGGAAGTATCCCCACACCTGATCAAAGTAGGCATCTTCAATGCTCACCCCACCCTCGATGCTCACACCCGACTTGGCAGAGGGGGAGAGGATTAAAATATCCGGCTGCTCTGTCTTCAGCCAAGCATCAGGGCTTCTAAAGAACTCGCTAAACTTCCCGCCCTGGTTCGTCTGGCTATCAATCCGAACCACCTTTAGATCAGGATAGCGTTTGAGCAATGCCCGTTCTACTCGCTTGGCTTCCTGTTGCGAGGTGGTCACAAATAGCAGCTTTTTATCCGCCGCCGTCTGAAGCAATTGTCCTCTGAATCCGCTCACTTGCCCCTGGTAAACGGTGCAATCCCACGGCCCACCCTGCTTTTGATGGGTGAAGACTCGCACGGCTTCACCCCCGGAAATAGACTTGATGAAGTTGACAGCGCGATCGGGTAATCCATCTTCTGAGAGCACGATCGCCCCGGTCTGAATAGCATGATGCGCCGCTGCGCTCAAGCATTCCAAAATCTGAGAGTAACGAGATTTTGTGGTGTCGCCTTTGGTGGTGTGGCTGATTACCTGGTTGGCTTCATCCAAAATCAGCAGGAGGGGGCGATCAAACAACCATTGGGGCACTCGATGCAGCGAGTCAGGACACAGCACCAACCCGTGAGAGTGGCTGACATCCGCCCAGAGCAAGCCCTGCTGTTCTCTGGAGGTGCTGTAGTGGTGGATGTGAGGCAATCCCCAGGTCTGTGCCGTCTGTTCTCCTAAACTGTTGAGTGGACTGAGTACCAACACATTCCAATCCTGTGCCATTGCCGCCTTCACCCAGTCTTGCCCGATCCTTGTGGTCTTTCCGGCATTCATTGATGCAGATAAAACATGGATCGCTCCTAGTTGGAGTTCTGGCAACTCTGGCAGATAATCCCCCACGGTAGCCCGTTCGACTGGAAAGCTGAGTTGATTGAGCTGCTGGATGATCTTGAATGCTTGGTTTGTCCGATCGCTCCGTTTCACCTGTTTTAGAGTGGGTGCAGCTTGCAGCAGGGTATCGAGCCAGTCCTGGGCATTGGCACCGTTCGGCTGAGCGCTCACGTCGAAGCCCAGTCCAAACAGCACATCATCAATCCCTTTTCCCAATGCCTTGCCATCCCAGGAAGGAAGCAAGACAGTGCAGCCAGCTCGCTCTAACGATGCCGCCAACTTCATCCGCTGCAACTGCACATCCGATCGCGTTTTGAGCTTCTCATCCTCATCAAAGACGATGTAGATTTTGCGTTTAGCAGTAGTGAACTGAGCAATCACCTGATGCAGTTGATTCGTGCCCTTTTTATGCCATTGAGTGATGCCTCGGATGGCGATCGCAGGCACCCCATGAGCAATCAGGCTGAGTGCTTTTTTCAACCCTTCAGTCACGGCGATCGGTAAATTACAACGCCAAACGACTTGCCAGAATGTCTCACCTTCTTTGGGGGTAACGTTGTACTTCTGGTAGATCGCTTTTGCGCTTGCCTCATCGACAAAAGGCAGAATCGGTAGAGCTTCTGTTTTAGCTGGGCCTTCGTATTTGATGGACTTGCGCTTCTCAAAATCCATGCGAGGTCTTTTCGGCTTGAAGTAGGCGACTTCTCCCCTTCCCCCCTGTAAGGTTGTGCCATAGGCAAGCCAACCGCCATCACGGGCAAACTCGTAACGCTCCAGGATGCGTTTAGCGGGTGCAGTCACGTAGCTGGTGATCCGTTGGGCTTGAGCGATCGCGTGTTCTGCCAGGATTTCAACCGCTGCGTTTCCCTCAACCCATTCGACATTCGCCAGGGTGAGGGCATCGGGAATCGCACTTTGACGGAATTCTGTCAGGATGCGATCGATCGGGCTAAGGAGGGCTAAGTTCATGGCTTCACCCCCGACTCAATCCACTGAGAAAGATTGGAGTGAACGCAAGAATTGAAGGACTTTTTTCTGTCCGATCGAGCGGATCTACTCAGGTTTTCCTGTGCTGCACTGATGGAGATCAGTAGCTCTAGTGCTGTGAATGGTGATTCAACTCCTGCTTGTGTAGTGGGGTTGAGGTGCGATCGATAAGCAAAAACGGGATGCTGCCCTAGAGCAGCATTTGAAATCTGTATAGACATACTGAGTCCCTGATGAAGAGAGGATTGAGGGAAACAGCCATGCAGCAGCTAGGGGATTCAGGCTTGTGTTTTTCCTGGATCACCCCTAGTATTGATACATGACACGTCTCTAGCCTTTTTAGGCAAAAAGAGTCTGTGACTACCCCAATGAGTAATCTGTCCGCATCTCGGAAGCGTCTAACTTCATCCGCCTGCCAGCAAGACTTCGTTAGAGCGCAACCTCTTATTTAATTTTGTTCACGTAAAACCCTGCTGATTCGTTCAGTGGGGTTTTTCATAACGGTGATGTGGTGGTTCCTCCTTGCGATCGTGGAATTCTGTGGCTTCCCCAGACGTGATCTGGCGTTGTGGTGTAGTGGTACAGCCGTTTTGCTGTCTGAGGGAATGATAAAGCCAAGTTCAGCTTTTGGTAAAGACACACTCATTGTTGATAGACCCTGTGGATCGTATCGCTTTACCGATTAATTGATCTGCCTGCGGCAAAAACTTGTTTAGCCGTCAGCACTAAATTGCTGAATGTGGGAGATACGAGGCGATCGTCTGCTCGAAATCGCTGAGCTTGATACTTGCCCTCCACCAGTTCATAAATTGTGACGGTAGGAGCTTTCGGAAAGCCAATATACTTGGCAGCTCCTAACCCTTCGTAATCTACAACCCAGTATTCTTGGATTTCAAGGAGTTGGTACTCCCTCAGCTTGTCGTCATAATCTTCACTGGCAGAGCTAGGGCTGACAATCTCAACGACCAGTAGACTGGGGCTTTGGAAGACAGCCGTTTGCCTTAGAAGTCGATCGGCTTCTACCCTGGACATGATGGCAAGGTCAGGCAATCGAGAACTGTCATTCTCTGTCCTTTGTCCGACCTCTCGGAATGTTTCCCACTTGCCCGGATCAAAATGCTCTTCAATTGCCCGATCCAGAACTTGCTCTAAAAACTTGGCAATGCGGTAATGCAGCACAGTTGGAGGATTCATTCGATGTAGATCCCCTCGTACCAGCTCATACCGCTCATTCGTCTGAGCACAAATGTCGATATATTCTTCAAAGCTGACTCTCGGTGTGATTGCTGCTTGTGTCATGGCGTTCACCTTGTGTGCATAACCCGTATCGGCTCTCGATATCTGCTAAATGGAATGTTCAAGATGCGGATGCTTGCGGTCTAGCTCACTACATCAATCTTGTAAAATCGCTTTTCTAAATGTCTGAACCGCTTCCAGCCAATCGGTCTCGCCCATCAGAACACAACGGGAAAGTAACTCAATATCTAAATTTGCCAATTCAGGGATTTGACTCTTGTAGATTCTGGTGTATCCACTCTCTCCCAAACGATGTAGAGTAAAAAGCCCATCTTCCCAGAGCCATACTTCAGGAACTCCTAATGCCTGATACCGCTTCAATTTGGTGATAGAGCCGCTCGTAAAAATCACTTCAATCGACAAGTCTGGAATGGGCTTAACTTCTCCAAAACAAAAAGAATCATCTGCCTGTGCAGAAGCTACTCCTTCTTGCTCTTGAGTGACAGATCCAGTCGGGATGACCCTGATGCTCCAATGGAGGAAGAAAAAGTCTAGAAGAGAGCTAATGACTCTCTTAAAAATCTCGTGAGCCTGCCCTGGCATGAATATTTCAACGACTCCCTCGTAAAAAGCCAATCGTACTCCTGGAGAGCCTTCCAAGCCTTTCTGAATGTGCTTGAACTGTTCCCAAGTGCGATCGGGGTAGACAGTTACCTTGTCTTCTGATGCTCTCGGCTGTTTAAGTGTCTGAATCATGTTGCTTCCCCAGCCGTCAAAACCTGTTGAGCAGTTAGATTCAACTGTTTGAACTGAGTCGATTGAATGCGATCGCTTCCTCTAAACTCTGCTGCTGTGTAATTAGCACCGACCACCGACAGCACAAACACTACCGATCTAGCGGGGTCAATCAACCAAAACTCAGGGATGCCTCGCTTGGCGTACTCACTGGGCTTTTCAACGTAATCACGATCGTAGTTGTCTGAGCCTGGTTCTCCCGGCGAAACCACTTCAACGACAAGCCTTGGTGCAGGCATATCTGATTCAATAAGCGATCGACGATCTCGCTTCATGGCAGCACGGGTTTCTTCTGTCAGCACTGTCAGATCAGGAAATCTAGAAGTCACCCAGCGACTTGATACAGCAATTTCAGTCCCTCTGCGTAGTAAATTGTAAGGAACGAATTGCAGGAAAATAGAGAATAGAAGGCTTACTATCTCTAGGTTCTGGTCATTCTCAGCACCCATCTCTACGATTACCCCATCGACTAATTCGTAATTGCCCTCTGGCAGTTCAGATGGGTCTAGCGCTGCATATTCCTCAAAAGTTCTAAACCGTGATTTCGCTTGTGTCATGGCGATCGCTCCTGTGCCGCTACTGCCTGCATCAATGATGGCTCAAATCCTTTAACTGAGTGCTTTTTCGATCTCAGCCCCCAATCGAACCAAAGTTTTTTCCTTCGTAAAGTCAGCCGCTGCCCGTGCCGACTCAGCCAAAATCGTGTCTGTGTTGGGAGTCAACTTTAATGCTCCACCCAAGTATCCCAAAGCCTTACAGTAGTAGTCAGACAAGTTAGTGGATGCCAATCGTTTTACGGTCTGGTGATCACCGCTCTGAAATGCTGTAAGCGCCTTGTTGTGAAGTTCAGATTCAGGGTTTCCTAGTGTCTCAAGGATTACTTGAACTGCCTGATTGACTTTTTCTATGGTTAATTCCGTTGGTTGAGTTGCTTGCATTGTTTCTCCTAATGAATTACTTCCAGTTTTCAAAGTTTTCAGCTTCTACCTGGGATGCGTAAAGCTTCTCCCAGTTTCGGTCTAGATGCTCTTTTACAATCCGTGAGACGAACCCAATGGCGTTGTCTCGATCGTAATGAACCCCAACCCTCAGCAAAGCTAAATTCTGCTTTCCTAACGAGATATAGTTCAGCGCTTTTCGCTCTGCGGATGGTGCTAAAGCAACATCCCGTAAAGGGCTAGGGGGAATATTATTGAGTTCCTGCTTATAGGAGGGTAATGCTTCAATTCCTTGGTTAACAACTATTTCACCCCACTCCCGAAAGGAGATCTCTCTCGCCTTAGCATCCTTTCTAGCTAAATCGAGGTAGTAGTCTCTGTTCCTTCCTATCCATCCTCTTACGTATTGTGTAATCAAAGTTTTCTCTGAATCACCTGAACATTCTCTGAAAGCTTCAATTCTTTCAGCATCTTGGGGCGAGACATAATAGTACGAAATTACGAACCTTTCAGCCATTACTTCAGGCGTTTCTATATTTCCGTCCATTCTCTCACTCAAGATCGAAAAGCTATTCTATAAAAATGTAGCACGTTCTATAAATTTGTGATAAATTGCTTCGTAAGAAAGTCGATCGATCTTCTACCGACCCATTACGAAGGAGTCTCGAAAAATGTTTGAAGAGCCTACTGTACCTACGTTTGAACTCCCCTCGAAGCTGCCCGAAATTGCCCTCGAAGTGTCTTCCGAAGCTGCGATCGAAGTTGTTGAATCCTCGACCGAAGTTCGCTCGAAGTCTGCTAAAGAACTAGCTGATGAATATGGAGTCAGCGATCGAACCGTACAATCCTGGTTCAAAACCATTACGACTGCCTATGCCTGGATTGAACCAGAGTCGCTGAAAACTGGTAAATCTGCTAAAACTCGCTACACCCCGCTCTGTCAAGCGTTAATTGCTGAGTACCGCGCCAGCACCAGCACTCTATCTGAGGAGGATTGGATCGCCTCAGTTCATGCGGTGAATCCTGAAAAACTGGCTACCGCTGTCCCATCTGCTCCAGCCGTCTCCGATGACATTCCTGTGAGTCCGACTGAAGTTATGCCGCCTGTAGACCGTACCGCTGCTGGCTCTCTCATTCCGACTGGTAGCAGCTATTTGAGTGCCCTGGCAGCAGAAGAATTGGAGCTAGAACAGCTAGAAGCCCAAGAACTAGAGCTATTAGGACGGATGCAGAACAACTTAGAGCGATTGAATCAGAACCAGACGCAATGGCAGCGGACTAACGACCTAAGACGGCAACGGCTGCTCAGACAGACTCGACTGGAAGCTGCCACCCTCGCCACTGAGCTAGAAGCTGAGTTCGATGAAACTCTCCGGGAATCGCAGTACAACATCCGGCAGAGCACGGTGGGAAAGCCGCCTGCTGCCACCCCGCGATCGTCGTAAGCCTAGTGGTTGTGGCGATCGCTTTAGTCACCCTGATCTTGGCGTTATGCCAGTCGTCTCATTCTTCCCGACCTCCGCAATGGCACTCCTCACCCCAGACGAATCGTTAATGTATGCCGCTCTCGCCTTTGAAAGTGCGGTCTTGCAAACCGAGCAGTCTGCAATTGTCGCTGATGTCAGGGCGATCGAGCTGCGGGTTGCTCACCGAGAAACAAGACTGGCAATGATTCGTTGCCTTCAAGCTCAAAATCAACTGGCTCAAGCCATCCAGAAGTTGTCCCAACAAAAGTCTAGAAGTCTCAACTCTTAGCATCCCGACCTGTATGCCCAGGAAAACCTCCATGATCTCCACAGAAATTGAAGTACCAGAACCCCTATTTCGTCGTCTCCAAGCGTTCCTTGACCGATATCCCAGCGAATCGATGGACTCACTCTTTATCCAGGCACTAGAGATCTATTTGAACCAGTGCCCCACCTGAGTCGATCGCCCTGTTCCTTTTCCTCCAACCCCACCCCTTCAGAACCATGCTAGAAAAGAATCCCCTGACCGGAAAAAAGTCCCGCCCCTCGCCGCCCCCTGGCTTCAATCCGCTTGGTGGCGATCTATCCCCTGCTGCTCCCAGTCAAATCGGCAACTTCAGTGAGTCGATCGCCCTGCCTTACCATGTGCCTGTCCACGACCCCAACAGCCTGATTCCTTCTGATATCTATAACCCTGATACATCTGCCGCTCCTCGGATGAAGCGAGATGAAGCCGATCGCCACATCGAAACCTACCACGAAATGATTGCTGCTCAAGAAGTGGCAGAAGCAGGCTACAGCTTCATCTCAACCGTATTCAAGACCCACACTAGCTACCAACGAGCACTTGGAGACGGCTTTACCGCCTTACGAGAAACCCTCTCTACCCAACGTAAGCAAGTTTCAGCCGCGACCGCCGTCGTTGACCTCAACACTGAACAGCTCAAATTCGCTCGTGCCGTGCAGTTAAACCAGCAGGCAACCATCAAGCTGACGGGTGAAACCATCAAGACGGGACTGGTTCAGGAGCGAATGGATACAGAAATCTCCAAAGTCAAAAACGAGATTCAGGGACTCAAAACGCAAGCTCAGCAAGCCCTGCTCAAAGCTCAAGCCCTGGAATTACCTGCCTAACCCTTGTGGGGTGAAATGCCCCGCTGTCTTTTTCATCATCTCAGGATGTAGACATGGAGCCGCTCAGCCGCGAAACGAAACGTGCTCAGGAAATCAGCCTCAAATTTGACCACTTAACCCAACTCGTCTATTTATGCAGCGGCGCGTCAGCCGCGATCGTCCTGACTGCCAGCGTCCTCTGTGGCAATGTCAATCTGGCAATTGCGGGAATCGGCAGTGCAGGGATATCGCTTTATGCCCTGGCTCCGAGTCGCGATCGCGCTGCCCATACCGCTGCAACGTTACTCATTCGTAGTGAGGATGAGTGGGAGCGTCAAGTTGCAGAGAACACCGTCCAGACGCAGGCTCAAGTCGCCGCCCTGGTCAAAGAGCGGGAATCGCTTTCAGCCGATCGGCTCAGCCAGTCGGAACGGCTGAAAGCTATGACAGCCGAAACAATCAGACTTCAAGGAGAACAGCAAGCGATCGGGCAACGGCTGAGACAGGTTCAATCGGCACTCGACCATGCCCAGCGCACGATTGAAGCGAAGCGGCATGAATTAGCCATCCACTTAGAAGCGATCGAGCGTCAGATCCTGGACATCTGGAATCCGCTCTACTTGGGACTGATTGTGGTTTGCGATCGGTTTGATCCGACCCGACCTGTCTCAGATCTAGAGTATGCAGGCAAACCCGTCACCCTAGACGAGAGCGAGAAACGGCAATGGCAACACTACCGCAGCTCTCTCACGACCTATGACACAGGCTTGCGAGAGCGAATTACCCAGATGAGTGAGGACTGTGAATCACACGATGAAGCCTATGGCTTCTTCCTTCGACTGCTGGAAGAGTTGAGCCTCAACTACTGCAAACTCTGGGCAAACATCAAAGACCTTGAACTCCTAACGATCCATGAAGGAGAGAAACGCGCCATCTACAGCGAGTTTGAAAACTTCCGTAGTGATTATGTCAGCGCCGCTTCGACCTGGGTTGAGCAATCCACCAAGGTTGAAGCCGGATTCGGCTACATCGAGGAAAGCTTCAAAAACGAGATTGCCAGCCTCCAACAACGCATCGTCGATGCAGAACAACTCATCGAATCCCTGCAAGCCCCCCGTCAATTCCGAGGCGAAACCAGCGTCGATCGAGCTGGCAACCGCATCATTGAACACTTTGCCGCCAGCGGCATGATTGTGGACGCGATCGAGTCCCTCAAAATCCCCGGTGGATTCCAGTTAAGGTTCAAGGTCGATCGCAACCCAGACGGCACCAAGCTGGCGGAATCTGAGTTTGATAAACACTGTGAGCACATGGGACTGTGGGGACTGTCTCAACGTCCCCTAGACTTTGACCTCGACACCCGCAATTTTCTCCTGAGCGTCAATCTTTATGCCCAGCCCGATCGCCCTCAGCGTTCACTACCTTTATCCGAAGTCAAACGATCCACAAAAGCAGAACCCACTACCCCTGAGTTAGTCGCTGAACGATTTCAAGCTCTCGATTGCTACAGTGCCTCAGAATTTGAAGAAGTCGTCCGGCTCAAATTCGTCCCCCGTGTACGAGTCATTGCTGGCTCCACAGGCGGCAAGTCTCCCCTGCTCGAACTGATTGCCTGTGCGATCGCCCAGATCCAGGGCGGTGAGATCTGGTTGATCAACCCGATTCCCGGTAGTCCCAAAGACTGGTTTCATGTCCCTGGCGTGATTCCTCCTGGCAGTGACGGCATTCAAGCCGCGATCGCTTGGCTGCAAAAAGCGCATGACGAATTCAAGCATCGCCGCAACGATTTACCTGGGGCTGCTGCTAAGCCCTTCATCACCGTCATGGTCGATGAAGTCAACGCGATCGCTCGTGACTTCCCAGAGCTAGGCACGATCGTCAAAGACTTCTACCAGCTATCCGACCATACCCGCATGGGGTTTCTCACAGCAGGGCAAGGCGGCAACGTCTCAGGCGTGAGTGGCGGCTCCAAAGCGACCAGTAAAACAGGCAACGCCAGCAAATTAATGGAGGAAGACTTCCAAAATGCGACCCAAGTTTTTACAGCGACAGCAGCTAAAACCTGGCTCAAAAAGCATCTGAAAGGAGCAGAAGCCACCGCTTGGCTCGATCGCCTCACTGCCTTAGATCAGTTATGCGACGAACTGAATCAAGCCGAAGGCAAATCCGCGTACCCCAGTGACCCCACCAGCAAGAAAGTCTCACCTGATGCTTATCGCATTGCCCTGGTTGTCTCACCGAGATCCCCTGATCCCTTCTTCATCCAGCTTCCGCCTTACAGCAGCTACTACGGACAAATGGACGGGGTGAGCTATCCCAAAGGGGCGATCGTCACCGCCCCTGAAGCAAATCAAACTGCATTGGGCTTAAGTCATTCTGCCTTCACTTGTCCCTATTGTGGCTGCACCAGCAAGCGACGTAAAGGCACCTACAAGACAGGACAGCCCAAATACATCTGTCGCCAATGTTCACGAGTGCCGTCCGTCCCGGACTAGCAAAACAGGACATCGGGACGGACACCCTTCAAAAAACGGGACATCGGGACTGTCCCTCGGACTAATCTCACCGCGGTCGCCCTGAACTTGTCTGGAAAGAGACTCATTGAGGCTGCTATGTCCCGTCTGGTTTGTCCTGGTTTGTCCTGGTTTGTCCTGTGTCCTCCCGCTCAAGTTTCTACTGCCCCTCTACAGACCCATCTGCTTTCCGACGATTGAAACTTATCCACTCTTCCGCTTTAAGGAGAATGATCATGGACATCAATATCAATCTACAAATGCTCAATCCAGAAGAACTTCAAGTTCTACAAGAAGAGATTACCCAGGCGATTCAGCAGTATCAGGCTCGAATCGAAGATATCCAGGTAGAAGAGACCCGCCGTAGCCAAGCGCGAGTATTCTCAATTGTGCAACTACTCTCAGACTTTTCCGTCGAAGAATTAGGTTTGCTGCAAGCGCAAATTAAAGTGAAAATTGGTTCTCTCGACTCGCTTCGAGCGTGGTTTGATTGGGCACCCAATGAGCACGATTCTCCACCGGGGAAGTGATCGAATTTACCGCAACGCTCATAGCTGGCAAGGTATTTCTAGCTGCCTTGCCAGATGCAGGAGTTAGAACGACCGTCTTTGTGATTTTTTCCTTTCCATGAGCCAAACCCCAATAGATTCTGGTTCTCTCGATATTGTTCGGAACTTTTCGACCCAGTATTGACAGTTAGCCCTCTGCCTTCCAGTCCAGCTTGGTTTCAAGTGGCTTGTATGGTGCGGAGTATAAGTGGCAGAAATGGAGCCAAGCTACTCTGGAAGGAGTAAAGAGAAAATGCGAGAAGAACGATCGCTCTGTCGGTTTAAGGCTGTCTCAGTCCTTCTATCGCTTTGCGGGTTCGTTCTAGCTCTGCGACCAGTAGTTTTTCATCTGGTAGCGTTGTCTGATACTCTGCTGCCAGAATATTGGATAGCCCTTCTAGTGCATAGTGGGCAACTGCTTCATTTTTCTTGTTACAAAGTACTAAACCCACAGGCGGGTTTTCCCCAGGATATGTCCAGTGTTCACGGGCATAGTTGAGGTACATGTGCATTTGTCCTGCGTCTGCATAGGTGAACTCGCCCAGTTTCAGGTCGATGATGACCAGGCAACGCAGACGGCGATGAAAGAACAGTAAATCAACTCTGAACCACTGATCCCCAATTCGTAGGCGGCGCTGGCGACCGACGAAACTAAAATCACCACCTAATTCTAAAAGGAAGCTCTCAATATGTAGGATGAGAGCTTCTTCCAGGTCGTTTTCAGAATACTCGTCTTTGAGGTCAAGGAATTCCAACACAAAGGGATCTTTCAGCTCTTCTTCAGGTGTGACCGCATCTTCAGGGCGCGGCTGGCTACCCTGCTCCAGCATGGTTGCTTTATTGCGAGACAATAAAGTGCGCTCATAATATTGGGTGTTGATTTGTCGGCTGAGTTGGCGAACTGACCAACCACCTCGTAACGCTTCTGCTTCATAAAAGGTTCGGGCTTCAGCAGACTTAACAGAGAGTAGTCTTGAGTAATGAGACCAGGGCAGGGGGAATTTTCCAGACAGCGTTTGGAAAATCTCAGGCGATCGCGCTTCAGGCAATAAGGATGGTTCAAGGTGAGTGTAGGTGAGGTAGAAGGCGCGCATCTGGAATAGATTACTTTTCTGAAACCCCCGTCCAAAGCGATCGCTTAAATCCTTCGCCA
>JBBSFA010000006.1:0-15388 GCA_038239185.1 Elainellales cyanobacterium
ATCAGGAGTACGAACCTGCACTGGTGACGTTTTTGGTGACTGCATCTGGAGTCACTTTACTAGGAATCGGCTCAGCCTTTTGGGGACTGATTGCGGGTGCGTTCACGTTCGCGGTGCTGCGAGTCAACCGCCGCCCCAGAGAATCGCGCTAAACCTCGTAGATCTCTAGCGGCAAATCATCTGGGTCTTTGAAGAACGTGAATCTTTTTCCGGTCAGCTCATCCAACCGAATCGGCTCAACTTCAATGCCTTTCGCCTCCAGATCCTCGACGATCGCCTCAATTTCTGCCACTGCAAAAGCTAAATGCCTTAACCCGCAGGCTTCTGGGCGGCTAGGGCGGGCTGGCGGTGAGGCAAATGAAAACAGCTCGATCGCATCGGTTTCGCCCACTTGCAAATCTAATTTGTAGGACTGGCGATCGGCTCGAAACGTCTCTTGAATCACCGCAAAGCCTAAAAGCTCTGTGTAGAAATGCTTGGATTTCTCGTAATCAGAGCAAATAATCGCCGCATGGTGAAAGCCTTGGGTTTGCATAGGTTGACCTGAAAACATTTAGCTTAGGAACGTGGATTTAATAATCTGTGATT
Organism: Elainellales cyanobacterium; assembly: GCA_038239185.1. Classification (GTDB taxonomy): domain Bacteria; phylum Cyanobacteriota; class Cyanobacteriia; order Elainellales; family Elainellaceae; genus FACHB-886. The sequence continues at coordinate 589 of JBBSFA010000006.1, forward strand.
TTACGTAGGATGTGTTAGCGCAGCGTAACGCATCATTTATGGGGATTGATGCGTTACGGCTAGCGCCTAACGCATCCTACATTCGCTGGTATTGGACTCGGTAAATTCGTCCGTTTGCCTCATCGGTAAACAGTAAGCTACCATCTGGTAACACCAACGTGCCGACCGGACGACCCCACACCGAGGGTTCAGTCGGGTTGAGCAAAAAGCCCGTGACAAAATCCTCGTAGTATCCAGTCGGACGGTTATTCGCCTCAAACGGCACAAACACAATCTTGTAGCCCGTTCCCCGATCGCGATTCCAGGAGCCGCGCAAAGCCACAAATGCGCCGTTGCGATAGCGCTCCGGGAAAGTTTGCCCCGTGTAGAACTGCATCCCGATCGCCGCTGAGTGAGCCTGAAACAGCACATCGGGCGTTTGGGTTTTGGCGGCTAGCTGTGGATTGCGGCTCTGTCCGTTGCTCACCTCACGCGGATCGAGGCGATCGGGACTCAGATAGGCATAAGGCCAGCCGTAAAACCTGCCCTGCTGAACGCGGGTTAGGTAATCGGGCACAAGGTCATCCCCAAGCCCATCTCGCTCATTCACCGTCGCATAAAGCTCTTTGGTGGTCGGGTGAAAGGCTAGCCCGATCGGATTGCGTAAGCCCGATGCAAAAGTCTGCTGATTCGAGCCATCCAAATTCATCACCTGCACCGACGCACGCGGCAACGGTTCTTCGCTCAAGTTTGACTGCGAGCCTATAGTGACATACAGCTTTTGTCCATCTGGTGCAGCAACCACATTGCGCGTCCAGTGCTGGTGGTAGCCGCCGCCCAGTAGATCTGCGATCTTTTCTCCTCTGCCCGTGAGCTTCAGTTGCCCGGATTGGTAGGGAAATCGCAGCACGGCGCTGGTGTTGCCCAAAAAGAACGAATTTGCCGCAAAAGTCATGCCAAATGGGATTTCTAAGCCGTTCTCAGCGGTGGCAAAAACCTGATTGAGTTCTGCCGTGCCATCGTGGTTGCGATCGCCCAATATCCGAATCTGATTCTGTCTCGTTTCCGTGACTAACACTTCTCCAGTTGGAGTTAAAGCCAGCCAGCGAGGGCGATCGAGTCCTTCGGCAAACACATTGACCTTGAATCCCTGCGGCACTTTCAGACTAGGGTTCTGAGGAATCGGCAGCACGACAGGCGACTTAGAGGCACTAGCGGTTGCAAAGGGCTGAGGCAAGCTGGCGACTGTGACCCGGATCGGGGTTGGTGAGAAAGATGCCGTCGGGATAGAGGTTTGAGGCGGCTGGGCTGACGCGATCGGAGAGGAATTTGTCGATCGATTAGCGGATTCTGGAACAGCACTACAGGCAGCGATCGCCAAAACTAGCGCCAAAACAGAGCTTTTGAAAAAATTCATAGAGATAAAAACTGGCGCTTTACGTCAAAATCAGTGGCTCTCTTTCGTGTTAGCAAATCTCAGCTCGCTTTGCCCCCAAACCAGAGGCGGAACTTCTGATGCAATCCTGACTCTTGAGACTTTGAATGAGACAAAAAATTTCTGTAAACTTTTTGTAAAGGCTGGCATCTCTCTATATGATTTTTCATACAGAGTTTCCGTTGAAAGACAAAACTAGAAAGCACCTCATCGGGAGAGAGCCACATGCATTTTGATTTGCTCGACTTAATCAAATCTCTTGGATATCTGGGGGTTTGGGGCATTGTATTCGCAGAATCAGGATTGCTGATTGGATTCTTTCTGCCCGGAGACAGCCTGCTGTTTAGCGCAGGTTTTTTGGCATCGCAGGGAGTGATGAATATCTGGGTGCTGATTTTTGGCTGCTTTGTCTGTGCCGTGCTGGGCGACAACGTGGGCTATGCAACTGGGCATCGGTTTGGTCGCCGTTTGTTTCAGCGAGAAGACTCCTGGCTGTTCAACAAAAAGCATTTGGTCAGCACACAAGAATTCTATGAAAAGCACGGCAAGAAGGCTTTGGTGCTGGCGCGCTTTATGCCTGTTGTCCGAACCTTTGCGCCCGTGGTTGCTGGGATTGGCTCCATGCACTACCGCACCTTCATGACCTACAACCTGATCGGCGGCGCACTTTGGGCGATCGGCGTAACGCTGCTTGGCTATTTTCTGGGACAAATGATTCCACCAGAGCAAATCGACAAGTACCTGCTGCCGATCATCGCGGTCATTGTCGTAGTCTCGCTGCTGCCTTCTCTGCTGCATTTGTACAAGGAGTATCGAGCCAGCAAACGTTAGAGGATCTTGTCTAAAATAGTTCTATCCCATGCCCAGCCAATCTCATGACGATCGCCACCGAAAAAACCATTTGGACAGATGAAGCGTTCATGGCTTTGCCCGACGATGGCGATCGCTATGAGGTTGTGAATGGAGAATTAATAAAGATGGGCAACTCCGGCATGGAGCATGGAAACCTCGGCACTTTTTTAGGCGGAGCGTTGGAGTTTTATGTCCGACCTCGAAAGCTAGGCGCTACCTTTGATTCCAGCACAGCCTTCAAGATGAAGTCGGGCAATAAGCGATCGCCTGATATTTCTTTTGCGGCTAAGGAAAGACTGAAGGGGCTGAAGAAGTTGCCCAAAGGCTTTTTCGACGGTGCGCCAGATCTGGCGATCGAAGTACTTTCTCCCAGCAATACGTTTGAGGAAATTCACGGCAAGCTGGTGGAATATTTTGAGAGCGGCTGTCGGTTGGCTTGGGTGATCAATCCTGATGAGGAGTCGGTGTTGGTCTACCGCAAGCCACAGCCGGAAAAGCTTTTGAAGATTACCGACAGTCTAGACGGAGAAGAAATCGTTCCAGGGTTTTCGCTGGCGATCGCGGAACTGTTCACGGAGCTTGAATTCTGAAGACCACCAAAAGATCTGCCGCCTTACCCCCAATTACAATCTACCTGATTCATACGGTGGTTTGACTCTTGATTTACTCTAAGGGTTCAAAATCGCTCTTGCTGGCTCCGCAAGTCGGGCAAACCCAATCCTCTGGAATATCCTCAAACGCTGTACCCGGTGGAATATCGCCGTCTGGATCACCCATTTCTGGATCGTACACATATCCACAAACGGTGCATTTGTATTTTTGCATAACTGCTCCTTCAAGGCTTTGGGATAGGGATAACAGCAGGTCATTGGGTAAAGGCACACTGACAGACCGCCGTATAGTTAATGCTGCGGTTCACGAGTCCCGCAGCGCTGCTATACTATCCCGCTGAGCCATAAAGATGTCCTCTCTCTAAAGGTGAAGATCGTGACAGAACGCGATGTGCAACTTGATTATCTGGCGATCGCGGAGCTGTTTACCGAACTGGAGTTCTAGAGCTACTGGCTTGTAGCTATTGACTGGTATAGATGCCACGCTGCCTTAGCTGCTGCACAAAAAACTCTTCCAGCGACAGACGCGATAGGTTGATGCCGATAAGCTGTGCCTCCATCAAGTGCAGCGTAGACATAAAGTCCTGAAAGTTGCCCTTTAGGTGACCTTGCCACAGGTTATCCTGAAACTCTAGGTCTGGAACCCACTGCCGCAGCACTTCCGGATTGCCGCCTTTAACCTTTACCTTATATAGTTCAGCCGTGCCCAACAGCGACTCCAGCGAGCCAATGCAGAGTAATTCTCCCCGCGCCAGGATGGCAACGCGATCGCAAATCTTCTCCACGTCTGACAGGATATGGCTGTTGAAGAAAATGGTTTTGCCCTGCGCCTTCAGCGATAGGATGATTTCTCGAATTTGGTAGCGACCGAGCGGGTCAAGTCCAGACATCGGTTCATCCAAAAACACGACTTCCGGATCGTTAATCAAAGCCTGCGCCATGCCGATCCGTTGCAGCATTCCTTTGGAGTATTGCCGCAACTGCTTTTTGCGGGCTGCCGACTGGGCTAGCCCCACGAGATCCAGCAGTTCCGGAATCCGCTGCCGCTGCACACCTGCCGGAATCTGAAACAAGCCTGCCGTATACTGCAAAAACTCCCAGCCCGTCAGATAGGTGTAGAAATAGGGGGTTTCTGGCAAATAGCCAACTCGTTGCTTGACGGCGCGATCGCCCAACGGCTGCCCCAACAGCGTCCCGCGTCCGGAGGTCGGGCGAATAATGCCCAGCAGCGTCTTCAAGAGCGTCGTTTTGCCTGCGCCATTGGGACCCAGCAGCCCAAAGGTTTCTCCCTGCCACACTTGGAGTGAGCAGCCTTGCAGCGTAGTCACTTTCTGATTTAGCCAAAAGCCCGTGCGATAGACCTTCTTTAAGTCAACGGTCTGCACCACAACGGAGCGATCGGGCTGTGCCACCGCCGATTGTCCATTGCTCAATTCGCTACTACCCAGCATGAGATCTTTCAAATTTGTAAATGCGTAAGTCCTAAAGCTATGTCAGGCTAGAGAAAGAATCAAGCGGGAAAGCCACAATGGATCGATCGAAAGTCATCGCAATTATTACAGGGGCGATCGCCCTCATTCTCAGCATCGCCTATCTTCTAATCGTACAAATTCTAGATTTCCGGGGCGAAATGCTGCCTGCGCCTACGGATCTTTCGGCTCTATCGTCTCCAGTCCTGTACAGCTCCGCTGGCGAATGGTACGGGGTGATAGTCAGGACTGAAAAACTTGGTTAGCCGTCAAGGTGAGTTCTGGGAATGTGGGTGAAACAATGCGATCGCTGTCACGAAACGTCCCGACCTCCTGATAATCGTCGCCTTGCAGCACTAAAACCGCAACCGTTTGGGTGCTAGGGTCAATCAGCCAATATTCCGGTGCTCCGATGGCTGCATATTGCGATCGTTTGTGGATGTAATCCCTATCCCGGTTGGTTTTGCCAGGGCTGACCACCTCAACAATAAGCTGAGGGGGAGGCATATCGAGAGTGACTGTTAACCGCCGCCCCATTAAATCTAAATGCTCTGGTCTAAGAACAACTAGGTCGGGATAGCGGTTGGCAGAATCTTTGGGACATAGAACAGGAACTTGGATTTCGCAGGTGTGCGATCGAATGAGTTGCAGTGGCGCAATCCCAGCATTAAGGAATGCCACCATAAGATAGTTGGCAAAGAAATCATTTTCGGGCGACTCTGGTGGCAATTCAACCAACTCCCCATCAACCAACTGAAATCGTCCGTCTAGGTTTTCGCTGTAGGACAGATATTCTTCAAACGTGGTGAATCTTGGCTTAGCTTGAGTCATAACCATTGCCCCGTGTAGGACGATGCCTTCAACCAATCTTTGAAACTTAAGTCGGGATGACAGGATTCGAACCTGCGGCATCCTGCTCCCAAAGCAGGCGCGCTACCAAGCTGCGCTACATCCCGGTTTTGTGATGTGACTCACCAGTCCACAAATATAGCATACCTTGGATCATTAAGTGAGTGCTAACAACAATGAAGCGATCGGCTGCTAAATTGAACAAAGACTGTACTTCAGGAGTCCTTGCTTGAATTCATTGCTAATTGTCGGAACAGATACAGGGGTCGGCAAAACCGTTCTCACGATCGCTCTTGCTGCCTATTGGCAACGTTACTATCCGCCCGATCGCCTAGGAGTGATCAAACCGATTCAGTGTGGCATCGAATCTGGCAGGGGCGATCGCGATGCCTTCCTCTCCCTTTCACAGCCCCAACTCTCCTCTAACCTAGCACCGCCGATCGCGGCCGATCGCGAAGGCGCAGAAATTCGGCTGGAAACCGCTTGGCGGCAGTTTGAAACCCTTGCCCAGCAGCACGACTTTATCTTGGTCGAAAGTACGGGCGGCTTGGGGTTGCCGATTACGCATGAGACAACAGTGGCAGATCTAGCCTGGGATTGGCGGCTACCGACCGTGCTGGTTGTGCCAGTTCGACCGGGCGCGATCGCCCATGCGGTTGCCAATGTTGCGCTCGCCAATCAGTGCCGTGTCCATTTGAAGGGCATTATTCTGAACTGCGTCGAGGATTGCTCCCCGCAAGCACAAGCTGACTGGATGCCGATCGATCTGATCCAATCGCTGACCCAAAAACCTGTCCTCGGTTGCATTCCCCACCTTGCCGACCCAACTGATCTGAATAAGCTAGTCCAGGTTGCCTCTGATTTAGATCTAGAGCGGTTGATTCCAACGATCGAGCAAGTCAGGTGAAAAGATGGAAGAATATCTCCAAGTCAGCGATGTGATCGATTGGCAGCATCCCACGATCCTAGAGCTTGCCGCATTGATTGCCAATCGCTGCAAAAAATCGGAAGCGATCGCTGAAGCTTGCTTTAGATGGGTGAGAGACGAAATTTATCACAGTGTTGATTATCAAATGAATCCGCTCACCTGCCGTGCTTCAGATGTACTGAAGTATCGAACAGGATACTGTTTTGCAAAGAGTCATTTGCTGGCTGCATTACTTCGAGCGAATCAGCTTCCAACCGGATTTTGCTATCAACGATTGAGTCTAGATGAGAAAAGTACAGGTTATAGTTTGCATGGCTTCAATGCGGTTTTTTTGCCTGCGGTGGGCTGGTATCGAATCGATGCCAGAGGCAATCGCGAAGGCATCAATGCTCAATTTGCGCCTCCTCATGAACAGCTTGCTTACGAGGTGCGATCGCCCGGAGAAGTAGATTTCGCTGCCATCTTGCCAGAGCCGCTTCCGAGCATAATTCAGGCGTTACAGGCTGATAAAACTTGGGATGAGTTTCTTTTGGCTCTGCCCGATCGCCTAGCTGAGATTTAGCTGAGAAATCTGACTAAAACTTACTGAAAGCTCTCAGGGGAAAATCATTCTTCTTTAGGAGACTTGGCTCAAGATAAGGGCATTGTTTCAGACGCGAAACAAACCCCAGCCGCCACTACTTCTTAAGGAGATCTCTATGAGCAACTTAAACCGATTTGTCCAACTTTTTGCAATTCCTGTCGCCGTTTCGGTTATTTCTGTTTCGGGTCATGTCTCGAATGCTTTAGCAAACCAGCCGATCGCTTCAACTGCCTCTAGCGCGATCGTTGCTCAGGCTCGACCTGCCGCAGCAGTGGCTACGGGAACTTTTGTAGCAGGAGAGCAGCCCACGGCTGGCACTGCCCGCATCGTCATGGACGGTGGACATCGCTATTTAGAATTCGACTCTGCCTTTACTACCAGCAGCCAAGGTCCAGATCTGCATGTGCTGTTGGACACTGCAACCACTCCGCCGAAGGCATACGACAACACTGATTCGGGTCGTTATATCAATCTGGGCGGCTTGCAATCCCCGACCGGAACGCAGCGCTATCCCATCCCCGACTCAATCAGCCTCAGCAACTATAAATCGGTTGTGGTTTGGTGCCGGATGGCGAATGCTACGTTTGGCTATGCTCCGCTGAAAGCAACGGCTCGCTAGACGATCGCGAACTCAATTAAACAAGGATTTTTGGAAAAAGTTGACTGTGCCAACTTTTTCCAAAGACCCTTCCGATTGGCTATTCAAGCTTTCCAACTGGAGACGACCCCATGAAGATTTCGCCTCCCCATCTCACTACGCTGATCTTGCTTGGCAGCGTAGCGATCGCAGGTGCAGTAGTTACGGCTTGGTTCGCTGGACAGGGAACCATTACCACCATTTTTGTCCAACTCAATCAGCTTCAAGAACATCCGCCCTTCTGGATCAGCGTCCCGATGGTGATGGGTCAATATTTAGTTTCCTGGACGGTGCTGCTGCTGCTAGCAGTTCTAGCAATCACCACGATTTCGCCGCGTCCGCGTCCGTGGTCAAGACTGCTAGTAGTCGGGATCTTATTGGTATTAACCATTCGTTATTTGCTGTGGCGATCGCTCTCTACGCTGAATCTCAGTACGCCGCTGAATGGGGTGTTTAGTCTGGGACTATTTGGGCTAGAGCTGTTGATTTTTGCGGGCAGTATCATTCAGCTTATCCTATTGCTGCGAGTCAACGATCGTCGCGCCGAAGCCGATCGCTTATCCATCAGGGTGCTCGACGGTGTTTATATCCCCACCGTTGATATTTTTATTCCCACCTACAATGAGCCGCCGTTCATCTTGCAGCGCACAATTATTGGCTGTCAGGCATTGGAATACGAGGCGAAACGAATTTATCTGCTGGATGATTCTCACCGACCGGAAGTCCAAGCATTAGCGGCAGAATTGGGCTGTGAATATCTGACGCGATCGGACAATCGCCATGCCAAAGCTGGCAATTTGAATCATGCCCTTCCGTTAACAGACGGTGAGCTGATTGTCATCTTTGATGCTGATTTTGTGCCGACGAAAAACTTTCTAACTCGCACGGTTGGCTTTTTCCAAACCCCGCAAATTGCGCTAGTGCAGACCCCCCAAACTTTTTATAATGCCGATCCGATCGCTCGCAATCTGGGGTTAGAAGATATCCTGACTCCAGAAGAAGAGGTATTTTATCGGCAAATTCAGCCGCTGCGAGATGCTGCTGGTAGCGTGATTTGTGCAGGCACTTCCTTTGTGGTGCGGCGATCGGCACTGCTAGAGAGCGGCTGTTTCTTCACGGGTTCGCTCAGCGAAGACTATTTCACGGGCATTCGGCTGGCTGCTAAAGGCTATCGGCTGGTTTACTTAAACGAAAAATTGAGCGCCGGACTAGCGGCTGAAAATGTGGCAGCTCAGGCACTACAACGGTTGCGCTGGGCACAGGGAACCCTGCAAGCCTTTTTTGTCAGCGCTAATCCCCTCACCATTCCAGGGTTACGTCCGCTGCAACGGCTGGCGCACCTCGAAGGGTTGCTGCATTGGTTTACAAGTCTGGCTCGGATTGGCTTTTTGTTGATTCCTTTAGCCTATTCGTTCCTCCATGTAATTCCGATTCGTGCTACGGGTGCAGAGTTGCTGTATTTCTTTTTGCCATTTTATTTGGTACAGATCACGGTTTTTTCGTGGTTTAACGATCGATCGCGTTCCGCCGTGTTGTCAGAAGTCTATTCGCTAGTACTGGCTTTTCCGCTATCGCTCACCGTCATCCAAGTGATGCTAAACCCGTTTGGTAGAGGCTTTCAGGTGACCCCCAAGGGAACTTTGAGCGATCGCTTCTCGTTTAATTGGCGGTTAGCCTTCCCGCTGATCGTGATGTTTGTGGTGACGGCCTTCAGTCTTTGGCTGAACCTAGGTCGGTCATTGCTGATGGGCGCTTGGCGACCGGATATGCCGCTAGAACTGGCAAGCCAGATCAAAGGAATTGGGTTGGGATGGATTTGGAGCGCCTACAATCTGCTGTTGCTGAGCATTTCGCTACTGATTTTGGTAGATGTGCCTCGCCCTAGCGCTCATGAGTGGTACGATTTGCGGCAAACGGTTCGACTGCAAACAGGCGAGCAGACGGGCGAGCGAACGGGCTGGGGCTTCACTACTGCCCTCTCAGAAATTGGTGCAGAGATTGCCTTAACGCAGGCGAATTTCGCAGCGATGCAGACGATCGACTCTTCGCTGCGGCTGGAATTTATGGAAGAATCCCTAACTGTGCAGGGGCATATCGTTCAGCAAGGCTTCAGCAATGGCTATCCTACGGTGCGAATTCTGTTTGAACCGCTAGCGCTAGAGCAACAGCGATCGCTGATTGAGATGCTGTTCTGTCGCCCTGGACAGTGGCAAAGCCGTTGTTCTCCGGGCGAATTGCGATCGCTTTGGATTTTGCTGAAAACGCTGCTGCGACCGCGTGTCCTCTTCGATCGCAAGGCGCAGATCAGAGCGATCGCCGTTGCCAAAGTTTGATTCAAAAGTTTGATTCAATGTTGGGTTCAAGAATGTTGTTTTTTCAGGGTCTATTCAGGAGTTTTGTATGAGTAAGGATTTAATTTTGTTGCTGCATCCGATTGTGGCGATCGTCGTTGTTTTTCCGTTGCTGGGAATTGTGTTGAATCGGGCGGTTCAAACTCGCCAGAGACGCTTGCAAACCGCAGGACAGAGCAAAAGCAAAATTCCACCTGTAGTAGGGCAAGAGCATGTTCAGCTAGGACGCTGGCTCACGGGCGCTGTGGTTGGCGTGGCGCTATTGGCGCTCGCCAATGATGTTTTCGGCAATGTATTAGAGAATCAGCTTGTCAGCAAAGCGCCATTTAAAGTGGCTTTGGTTAGCCTCTTTTTTGGGGCAACGATCGCTTCGCTAGCCCTACTGTACCGGGCAAATCAGCCGCTCTGGCGAGGTATTTTTGCAACGCTAACGGGAATCGGTCTAGTGGCACTGGGGTTTCAGGATGGCGTTTATCAGAATACTGAGAATTGGTATAAATCTCACTTCTATTACGGCATTACGGCAGCGTTGCTGATGATCTTCGCGTTGGCGATTTTGCCGGAGATTTACCGCGATCGCTCTAACCGATGGCGAAAGGTGCATATCGCGTTGAACTGCATCGCGCTTCTATTGTTCATAGGGCAAGGTATTACAGGAACACAGGCTTTGCTAGAAGTGCCCTTGCACTGGCAAAAACCTTATGTTCAGCAGCTTTATGAGCAGCAGTGCGATCAAAAGCCTTGCACGGTTCAGGCTCCTAAGTGAGGCTCGGTTGAGCGAGCGGGTGTGAAGCACTTTCTTTTTATCCAAAACTCAGCTAAATCTCAGAACCATTGTCTATCCTGTAACGTAGATAAAGCAGCTTTCCTGACTCATCATTCTCAGCTATGAAAAAACGATATTTTTTACAAACAGGTGCAGCAGCGGTTGGCGCGATCGCCTTATCGCGCTACATCTCTACCTCATCGAAAGTCCAAACGACAGCTCAAGCCGCTACCCAAACTCCTCCAGGCGAGACGTTTGAGGTGATCAAAACCGAAGCGGAGTGGCGCAAACTGCTGACCCCCGAACAGTTCAATGTGCTCCGGCAGGAGGGGACAGAGCCGCCCCTCAGCAGTCCGCTGGCAGAGCAAGTTACGCCCGGCTCCTATGATTGTGTGGGCTGCGATCTACGGCTGTTTTCCTCCGACACGAAATTTGATAGCGGCACGGGTTGGCCTAGCTTTTATGCCGCGATCGCCAATGCAGTTCGCACCGTTGAAGATGATTCGCTGTCAATGACTCGTACCGAAGTCCATTGTCGTCGCTGCGGGGGGCATTTGGGACATGTGTTTGACGATGGTCCGCCGCCCACTGGAAAACGCTACTGTATGAATGGCGTTGCGCTGAAATTTATTGCTAGCTAAGTTATCACCCAAGTTATCACCCAGTTCATCACTCAACCGTACAGCTTTATGCCAACTCCTAACTCTACGCGCCTTCTACCTTTGATTCGTCGCTTCTCGATTCTTTCATTTGCCGTTGCCGCGATCGTCTATGGTGCCTCCCGGATGACTTTGCCAGGATCTGCGGCTGATGCTGGACAATCCTTTCCCAACCCCACGACGGACATCGCCCTGTCCACCTCAACCGCACAAACCGCTGTGTTTGCAGGCGGATGTTTTTGGGGGATGGAAGGCGTGTTTGAACATCTCAAAGGGGTTTCAAACGTGACGAGCGGCTATTCGGGCGGCAATGCGGCGACTGCACACTACGAAGATGTGAGTTCTGGCGACACAGGACATGCGGAGTCTGTTGAGATTACCTATGATCCCGCGCAGATTTCCTACGGGCAGCTTTTGAAGGTCTACTTTGCCGTGGCGCACGATCCAACCGAGCTAAATCGGCAAGGTCCTGACTCTGGGACGCAGTATCGATCGGAGATCTTCTTTGTCAACGACCAGCAGAAACAGGTTGCCCAATCCTATATTGATCAGCTCAACCAGACGCATGTTTTCCCCAATCCGATCGTGACTCAGTTAGCGCCCTTGAACCATTTTTATGCGGCTGAAGACTATCACCAGGACTTCATCGATCACAACCCCTCGCATCCTTACATCGTCGTCAACGACTTACCCAAGATTGCTCACCTTCAATCACAGTTTCCTGATCTGTACAAGCCGTAAGCCTCACGGCTTCAAGCCTTAGCGCTAGGATACACAGATGATGTCTCTAGCGCTCAAGGTGCCTTTATGTCCTTCCCAACGCTTTCTAAGGAACTAGCCAACATCCGTCTCGCGATCCGCACCCTTCAGCCGCAGCTTGTGGAATGGCGGCGATCGCTGCATCAACAGCCAGAACTGGGGTTTTATGAAACGCTCACCGCCGCCTATATCGATCGCAAGCTGACCGAATGGGGCATTGAGCACCAGACCGGAATCGCCGAAACCGGAATCGTCGCCGTAATTCCGGGTTGCCAGCCCGGTCGGGTGTTGGGCATTCGCGCCGATATGGATGCCCTGCCGATTCAAGAAGCCAATCCGGTCGCCTATCGATCGCAGCACGACGGCAAAATGCACGCCTGCGGTCATGATGGACATGTGGCGATCGCGCTGGGCACTGCCTACCATCTGTCTCGCCATCCCGACTTTGCCGGAACCGTCAAGATCATCTTTCAGCCTGCCGAAGAGGGACCTGGCGGCGCGAAGCCGATGGTCGAATTGGGGGTGCTTCGCAATCCAGACGTAGAGGCAATCATTGGGCTACATCTGTGGAACAATTTGCCGCTAGGAACAGTCGGGGTACGCGAAGGAGCCATGATGGCAGCCGTCGAGGTGTTTGACTGCACCATTCAGGGCAAAGGAGGACATGGAGCGATGCCCCACCAAACCGTTGATCCGATCGTCGTCAGCGCTCAGATTGTTAATGCGTTACAGGCGATCGTCTCTCGCAATGTTGATCCGCTCAAGTCTGCGGTAGTCACCGTCGGCTCACTCCATGCCGGACATGCTCATAATGTGATTCCGCACAGCGCCACAATGCAGGGCACAGTCCGCTATTTTGACCCCAGCTTAGACGGATTCTTTCAGCAGCGAGTCGAGCAGGTGATCGCCAGCATCTGCCAGATGCACGGTGCTACCTATGAGCTGGAGTATCAGTTGCTGTATCCGCCTGTGATTAACGATCGCCAAATCGCTGAACTAGTGCGATCGGTTGCCGAAACCGTGATCGAAACCCCGGCTGGAGTTGTGCCAGACTGCCAAACCATGGGCGGCGAAGACATGTCTTTCTTCCTGCAAGCCGTTCCAGGCTGCTACTTTTTCCTCGGCTCTGCCAATCCCGACAAAGATCTGGCGTATCCGCACCATCACCCTCGCTTTGATTTTGATGAAACGGCATTGGCGATCGGCGTGGAATTGTTTGTCCGGTGTGTGGAACAGTTCTGCAAATGATACACTCAGGCGGTAATCTGGTGCTTCCTGGCTACACTTCGCTAGAACAATTGAGTTTATGAACCGATTGAAGGCAGAACATCTCCGCCTGCGTTTACCAATTTCGGGCTATTCCACACTCCTACGCTTGGAGATCCTCGGCCTAGCAGTCCTGCTCCTCTTGTTTCTGCTGCTGGGCTGTCTCACGGCTTCCAGGCTGCCAGAGTTGCCGAGCGCAATGATAGATGAAATTCTATTTACCGATCCGGCTGCCAACTTGTATTTGGGGCATGGCTTCACTTCCTCGGCTTGGTTCGCCCAAACGCAGGACAAATTCTGGGCAGGGTATCCTCCACTGTATCCTTTTTTGCTCAGCCTTTGGATGCACTGCGTGGGCTTCACCCTAGCCGCTTCTAGAACGCTGAACTACCTTCTAGGCACTATCGCAGGCTTTTTGCTATGGTTCGCTTTGTTCCGCCTGCGCTGGATTAAACTGCCGATCGCCCGGATCACGCTGGTCGCGCTCTTTCTCACTAAGCTCAACGATATTTTTGAAACTCATACCGGACGACCGGATGGACTGGCGGTGCTGTTGTCTGTGGCGGTGCTGCTGACCTATTCCATCCAGCGATTGCCGCTGCGCTACAGACTGTTAATTTGCCTGGGGGTCTTGTTTCCGCTAACCGGGTTGCAGCTCATTCCCTATGCCGGACTCGTGGGCGGACTGCTGCTGCTGTATCACCGCAAGGCGATCGCAAAAGAAGTAATTGCGCTAGCAATCGGTATCTTGCTTGGCGGACTTTGTCTCTATATTCTCTATTCTGTAAACGGCGTTTGGTTAGATTTTATCAACTCAATCAGAAATAACCCGTCTTTTAAAGTCGATCACGATTTTCTGCAACGATTCTCTACGAAGAATTGGTTTGCCAGAGGAATTTACAGGGATTCTCTCTATCAACTCCTGTGGATATTGCTGCTGGGAATCAGTGGTGATCGGCTGCTAAAGCGACGATTTCAGCTTCGATCGGGGCTTTCGTTCGGACTTGCAGCAGGTTTGGTGATCCCGTTGGGCATGATGCTTGCAAGCTGCTATCCGATTTATTACGGGTGGATGGCTTTTTTGCCAGTGGCGATCGTGCTTTGTGCAGAACTAGAGTGTGCAGAACTAGAGTTAGGGAGCAGGCGAGGTTGGGCAGGAAAGTCGCTAAATCAAATTAGGATGACGATCGTTTCTTTAGCGCTTGCATTTTGTTTGATTGGGTATCCGTTGAAGCTGACTGATTTGTTGATGGACTGGAATGCTTTAGACTACTCTCAGGTTGAAGCGCTAGTCGATCGCCATGTCAGCCGCAACGATTGGGTGCTATGCCACGAAGCTTCCTACTATGCCGCCAAACAAAAAGCGGCGGCTGTGATCACAAATGTCTATCTGAGAGTGATTCCGCCTCAAGATGCGGCTAAAGTTTCGGTTCTGATCATCAACCCCGAAAGCGATTGGAAGATCATCAGCAAACTGGGAGGAGACTGGGACCTGTCTGGGGAAAAATTGCAGATTAAATCCACGAATCTGCTGGGTATCCCAAAAACCTCAGTCAAGCTCAAGGTTTATAAAAGGAAAAAGGCTCTAGGCGTTCAAGCTCAGCGGTAATATCATGCCAAAAACAGATCATAGGTTCTCAACCAGATCGGAAGAGC
>JBBSFA010000007.1:0-14059 GCA_038239185.1 Elainellales cyanobacterium
CGGCTTGATCGAGGTCTGCCTCTGCCAAAATTCGCTGAATCTGCCAGTCTAGCCAGAGCGGAGCCTCTTTCAGCAGCAGGTGATAGTCTGCGGCGGGATGGCTTTTGAGAAACTCGTCGGCATCTTTGCCATCGGGAATATTGAGCACCCGTAGCTGGACTTCGCCCTGATACGCCAGATCCGCCACCTCTCCGATCGCCCGTTCGGCAGCTTGGTTTCCAGCGGCATCGGCATCAAAGTTGAGAACAATCTGCTTTGACTCGCTGTAGCGTAAGAGCTGCCGGACTTGGTACAAGCTCAAAGCCGTTCCCAGCGATGCGACTGCGTTGGAAATGCCTGCGGCGTGGAGGGCGATCGCATCAAAATAGCCTTCTACTACGATCGCTTTGTCCTGCTTGGCGATCGCAGAGCGGGCTTTATCTAGCGCAAACAGGGTTTTTCCTTTGTCAAATAGCTCAGTTTCGGGCGAGTTGAGGTATTTGGGCTGCTCATCGCCCAAGCTGCGTCCGCCAAAGCCGATGACGCGCCCTTGCAGGTCATGAATGGGGATAATCAGCCGATCGCGGAATCGATCGTAGTAGCCTTTGCCTTCCGATCGCGGCACAATCAGCCCCGCTTGCTCGACCAGCTCCACCGGGTAGCGTTTCTGTTCGACCAAATAGCCGTGCAGCGTTTGCCAGCCCGGTGGCGCGTAGCCTAGCTGAAATTGCTGAATGGTGGCTTGACTGAGCTGCCGCTGCGTTTGCAGATACGCCAAAGCCGTCTCCCCCGCTGTTTGGCGCAGCGCATGTTCATAAAACCGCGCCGTCAGCGACAGCACCTCATAGAGCTGTTCGCGCAGGGAGATTTGGCGCTGTAGCTCTTGCCGTTGAGCAGGCTCTAGGGTTTTGACGGAAATCTGGTAGCGTTTGGCAAGATCCAGCACGACATCGGAGAAGCTGCGCTTGCCAATTTCCATTAAAAACTTGACGGTGTTTCCGCCTGCTCCGCAGCTAAAGCAGTAGTAAAACTGCTTGCTGGGACTGACGGTAAAGCTGGGTGACTTGTCGTCGTGAAACGGGCACAGCCCGACAAAATCTTTGCCCCGTTTCCGCAGCACCACATGCTCAGAGACGACATCGACAATATCGGCTCTTTGCTTGACATCTTCGATCGTGTCTGGATGCAGGCGGGGGATCTCCACGATCGGCTCCTCGAACTGAAGGACTTAAACTATACCGTATAGCAGCAATTTTGCAGGGGGCAGGCAGGGGAATTCTTACCCAAAAATCCCGCCTGAACAAAATCCGGGCGGGACTTGGCGAACTATTGAGCTGGCTCTCTGCAAGGAAATTACAAGCCCAACTGATTGCCGCGCTTGTATTGCAAGTACGCAGCCACGAATAGCCCTGCCAGGGTAATGGGAACTAAGCCTAAGACAATGCCGACCAACAATGGCTCAACCACAGAATACTCTCCTTCTCATCGTTTAGAATCTTATCAAATTTACAGACCCGGTCTGCTGCTTAACGGTTTTTTATGTTTCCATCATAATTGGCGATCGCCTCTCATCTCTGTATTGTCCCAGAATTGTCCCAGAGAAACGCTTCAGCGGAACGGAATATTTCTGGCTGGGTGAGGGTTTTGGCGATCGGAACAGAAAAAAGGCGAGCCAAAAGGATAATCAGAAGCAACTTGAGTGCCTTAAAAACCTTAAAATATAATTAGATTTAACGTGAAGTAAGTTGAATTCTTAAATTATATTGAGTAAGCTCTCTATTTGTCTCGTCTGGTTTTGACTAAAGCACTTTTGGACAAGCAGATTACCGAAACTGGTTCCTCGCTTCAGCGAACTGCCCTGACTCTGTTGGCAGTCGCGGCTGTTTTGCTGCTCACGATCGCGGCACTGCATCTGCATCGTCCTGCCCCTTATGTGCAAGAGGTGCTGTCGCTCACAGGCGATCCAATGCAGGGTCAAACAATTTTTCAGCTCAACTGTGCGGGCTGTCACGGCGTAAGTGCTGATGGACTAGTGGGTCCTAGCCTGCACCATGTCTCTTCCCGCAAGTCACCCGGACGCATCATCCACCAGGTAATCAGCGGCGAAACGCCTCCCATGCCGCAGTTTCAACCTAGCACGCAGGAAATGGCAGATTTGCTGCACTATCTACAGAGCTTATAGATAGACACAGCTTATAGATAGACACAGCGTAAGCGAATCTAAGCTGTAGAAATTTTGGGAACCTACGCCGGATTTGCCTAGTCAATGGAGATATCTTCCGAAATGGCTTGGAGCGTCTGGGTTAAGGGCGATCGCAACTCAGCTAAAGCGTTCTTATACGCTTAGCGAAAGAGTACTTAATCCAGATGAACTCCTGCGTTTCGCTGAGAGGGTGTAATGACAGCCTCGATAGTTACTTTTTGCTGAGGATTTTTTCCATGTTTACTTCTCGCTCTTGGCGGTCTAGAGCTGCTTTGCTGACTGCCCTTGCTTTGACGACTGGGGCTACGGCTCCGCTAGTGTTCCAGGCTCCGGTTCAGGCTCAAGTTCAGGCTCAAACGGCTTCATTTTCTGATGTTTCTTCTGGCTATTGGGCAAATGGGTTTATTCAAACGCTAGCTAGCCGAGGCGTGCTGAGCGGCTTCCCCGACGGCAGCTTCCGCCCTAATGAGCCAGTCACCCGCGCTCAGTATGCGGCAATGATTCGGCAGGCGTTTCGCAAAGCGCCTACTCGTCCTGCCATTAGCTTCACCGATGTTTCGCAGTCTTATTGGGCGATCGCTGCAATTCAGGAAGCCTACACCACGGGCTTTATGTCTGGCTATCCCGAAGGGAATTTCCTGCCCGATGCCAATATTTCTCGCGCTGAGGTGCTGGTATCGCTGGCAAACGGCTTGGGCTACTCTCCTAGCGGTAGTTCCGTCAACAGCTCGTTGCAGATTTACAACGACGCGAATGCGATTCAAGACTGGGCGCGCCCCAGCATTGCGGCTGCAACCGACAAGCAAATTGTAGTGGACTATCCCAACGTCCAGTCGCTCAATCCTAATCGGCAGGCAACCCGTGCTGAAGTCGCTGCATTTATCTATCAAGCTCTGGCAAGCAGCGGCGATGTCAGCGCTATAGCATCGCCCTACATTGTCAGCCAAGCCAACACAGGCGGACAGCCCGGTACGCCACCCAGCCAAACGGCAGTGCAAATTCCAGCAGGCACCACCATTCCGGTGACCTATAACTCTGAGAAAATTCTGATTTCTCCCAATGAAGAGAAGCCAGTTCCCGTCACCTTGACCGCCGCTCGCGATGTGGTGACTTCTAGCGGTCGCGTCTTGATCCCGGCAACCAGCCGCGTGGTGGGTGAACTGCGCGTCGTCAACGGTGGCGCTCAGTTCTATGCCAAAGAGCTGGTGCTGCCCGATCACAGCCGCTTGCCCATCAGCGCCACTTCATCGGTGGTTCGCACGACTGAGCAAGTTCGCAAGGGAGCCAATTTGCTGGAAGTCCTAGCAGGCACTGTACTGGGCGCGGGCGCTGCCGCTGGCGTTTCAACAGTCACGGGCGATCGCACCATTACCGCAGAAGAAGTGCTGGGTGGGGGTGCTGCCGGAGCATTGGGCGGGATTTATCTGGGTCGCAACGAAGTGACTTTGATTTCAATCAGTCCCGCAACGGATTTGAGTTTGACGCTGGATACGCCGCTGACGATTCGGTAAAAGTTTGAGAGTGAGGAGTTGATTGACCCAGAGAAATCTGGGTCATTTTTTTGGGCAATTTTTGGGGGTCGCTAGCCAGGAGAAAGACCTTTGGATGCTAACCAGTCGGGATTGAACAAGCGCGACTGATAGCGTGCCCCCCCATCACAGAGCACGGTGACGATCGTGTGCCCCTGCCCCAACTGCTTGGCAAGCGCCACCGCAGCCCCAACGTTAATCCCCACGGAGCCGCCCATAAATAGCCCATCTTTTTGCATGAGCTGATAGACCACTCGAATCGCTTCTGGGTCATCGACTTGCAGCGCATCATCGATCGGCACACCTTCCATATTGGCAGTGACGCGACTGTTGCCAATCCCTTCTGTAATGGAACTCCCCTGCATGTGAATTTCGCCCGTTTTGGCATAGCTGTAGAGGGCACTGCCCATCGGATCTGCTAAAACGCACCGCACGTTAGGATTTTTCTCTTTCAGACAGAGCGCTACACCCGCATAGGTTCCGCCTGTGCCCGTGGCAGCCACCCAGGCATCGACTTTGCCGTCTGTCTGATTCCAAATCTCTACGCCCGTGGTTTCGTAATGGGCACGCCGATTTGCCAGGTTGTCGAACTGGTTTGCCCAGATTGCATTGTCTAGCTCAGCGGCGATTCTGCCGGATAGCCGGACGTAGTTGTTGGGATCTTTGTAGGATACAGCGGGGACGGTTCGCACTTCTGCGCCCAAAGTCCGCAGCAGGTCGATTTTTTCCTGAGATTGCGTATCTGGGATGATGATCAGACATTTGTAGCCTTTGGCGTTGCAGATGTGAGCCAGCCCAATTCCCGTGTTGCCTGCTGTCCCTTCAACCACGGTGCCGCTTGGTTTCAGCAAGCCTTTTTCTTCAGCATCTTGAATAATATAGAGCGCGGCTCGATCTTTGACGGAGCCGCCTGGATTGAGAAATTCTGCTTTGCCGAGGATATGGCAGCCAGTTTCTTCGCTGAAGCTATTGAGTCGAATCAGGGGTGTGTTGCCGACTGCGCCTACAAAACCGTCTTTGATTTCCGTCATCCACTTATCCTCGGACTGTACAAAAATTCTGAACCGTATAAAAGCTCTATCCGATTTTGCCCTATTTTTAAAGGGTCGATCGCATCCCATCTCGATCGCTCCGGCAGGTCAAACTGTCCTTAGAAAAAGCCCTGGATAATACTGATGCGGTAAGCTTTAACGGAAGTTTTCAATTTCTAGCAACAATCGACCTGGCTAGACGGTCAGAGGAAAATAGGTCGATCGCGCTAGACATCAGGATTTGCTATGGCACAAGACTCTCATTCTTCTAATTCCGGGTTTGGATCGCTGCTGATGAAAGGTATCATGGCTATCCTTTCAATTACGGTAACGGCAGCCGTAAGTACCGTCGTGCAGCGCTACATCACGCCTTCAGCGGCTCAGCCTACGGCGATCGCTTCCCCGTCTGCGCCAATGCAGGCTACTGAAGCTTCAACGCTTGTCCCTAATATTGCCCCAGTGGCTCCAACATACGCGCCTCCAGTAGAACTAACTCCTGCACCAGAAGGACAGGCAATCGACCCACAACCTCAAGCGAATCCCCAGGCTGAACCGCAACCCAACCCGACAGCCGATCCGAATGCGCCCGTCATTGTTCAGGTTGAGCCGCAGACAGAGCCTCAACCTAGCCCGCAACCTGACTCTCTAAGAGATCAACTGAATCGAACCATTCAGAACAAGTGGAACAGAAACTAGCGCCCCCATGAACAGCGAACTCCGTCAAACTCTAGAGCGGCAAAACATCCGTTTTGTGCGAGTGCTGTGGTGCGATAACGCCAACGTGATTCGCGGCAAAGCCTTTCACGCCGGTTTTTTGTCGGAGCATGAAACGCAGGGGGTCAGCATTGCGATCCAGCCCGACTCACCTTGAACTCAAAACCGTCGATGCCTCAGCCAACCCGTACTTAGCTTTGGGGGCAACGATCGCCGCTGGACTAGACGGAATTCGCCGAGAACTCGACCCAGGGGAGCCTGTTACAGTTGACCCTGGCGATCTTTCTGAGGCAGACCGCCACGCTCGCCAAATCGATCGCCTGCCTCAGCAGTTGGGCGAAGCGATCGCGCAGCTCAGCGGCAATCCAATTTTGCTGGATGCCTTGGGCACAGATCTGGCAAAAGCCTTTCTGGCTGTCCGTAGCCAGGAGTGGAAAGAGCTGAAAGCGCTGACTTTGGAGCAAGAAGTCAACCTGCTGCTGGAGCGATATTGATTCTAAAGTTTGTAAACTTTTAGAAAAAGTGAGAGGGGGGTGTCACCCCTCACCCAAAGTATGCAATACTATGTTATGTAGATGCACCCTGATGGTTGGGAGAGTTATTAATAGCTCTCCCGTTTTTCGCTTTCTGGGAAGCCTGACTGTTGGGGCAGCTTTAACTCAGATCTAGAATCTCAAAGTCTTGCTGCCCATAGGTCATTTGGCGATCGACCGCTGACAAAACTCGATTATTGGCTCGATCGGACAGCAGGCATTGACAGACTAAAGCGGCAACATCGGCGCGATGGATTGACCCTGCGATCGTTGGATCGGTTGTGAGAACGGCGTTTCCGGTAGCGGGTTCTGATTTCAGTCCACCTGGACGGACGATCGTGTAGGTCAATCCGCTGGCGATTAAGTGCTGTTCTGCCTGCTCTTTCTCGATAAGGACTGCGCCTAGCGTCTGGAGTGCCTGGGGCGGCAGGGCGACGGCACTGCTGCCGCTGCCGATCGAGGAAACTAAAATAAATTTTTGTACGTTGGCTTTGACAGCAGCATCAATCAGGTTTTTGTTGCCCAAAAAATCGGCTCTTTGTCCATCTTTGGGCAATCCGCCGATCGTGCTGATCACAGCAGAAATCGGTTCCTCTAGCATTGCCTGCTCGACTTCAGCCGAGTTAAGCGCATCCCCGATCGCCACCGTGATCCCCAGTGCGGCTAGCTCGGACTGAGCTTCTGGCGATCGGAGCAGGGCTTTGACTTTGAGCGATCGCTGCACTAAGCAGTGGGCAATTTCTCGTCCAACGCCGCGACTGGCTCCGGCTAAAAAGATAGCGCTTGTGCTGCTCATACTTTACTCTTACGGTAGGTTTTTTAAACTGGGGACATTTTATCGCTTCGGTCGATCGCAGTTGACACTTTGCACATAACCTGTGGATAATTAAGGTTTGTGTGAACTTTAGCACCTGGAAATATCTTGGCTAACGTTGTCGTTA
Organism: Elainellales cyanobacterium; assembly: GCA_038239185.1. Taxonomy (GTDB): domain Bacteria; phylum Cyanobacteriota; class Cyanobacteriia; order Elainellales; family Elainellaceae; genus FACHB-886. Next base: position 6,931 of record JBBSFA010000007.1, read on the forward strand.
TAGGTGCCCAGTGGGGCGATGAAGGGAAGGGAAAGATTACCGATTTACTGAGTCGATCAGCCGATATGGTTGTGCGATATCAGGGCGGGGTCAACGCTGGTCATACCGTCGTCGTCCAGGGTCAAACTTTTAAGCTGCACCTGATTCCCTCTGGCATTTTGTATCCAAATACAAAATGCATCATCGGTTCCGGAACCGTCATCGACCCAAAGGTCTTGCTGAGTGAGCTAGACCAACTGGAAACGCTAAATATCTCGACGAAAAACCTGCTGATCTCTGAAACAGCCCATGTCACGATGCCGTATCATCGGCTGATTGACCAAGCCTCAGAAGAGCGGCGGGGCGATCACAAAATTGGCACGACCAAGCGCGGCATTGGGCCAACCTATGCCGACAAGTCTGAACGCACGGGCATCCGCGTGGTGGACTTGATGGAACCAGAGCACATGAAAAAGCAGTTGCGCTGGACGATCAAGTATAAGAACGTGATCCTGGAGAAGCTGTATGACCTGCCGCCGCTCGACCCTGAAGAGGTGATTGCGGAGTACGAAGCCTATGCCCAGCGGCTGCGTCCGCATGTAGTAGACAGCTCGTTGGAGATCTACGAAGCCTATCGCCAACGCCGGAATATCTTGTTTGAAGGCGCGCAGGGCACACTGCTGGATCTCGATCACGGCACTTATCCCTATGTCACCTCTTCTAATCCGGTGGCAGGGGGAGCTTGCGTAGGTGCGGGTGTGGGTCCAACGATGATCGATCGCGTCATCGGGGTTGCCAAAGCCTATACGACTCGCGTGGGGGAAGGACCTTTCCCGACCGAGCAGTTAGACGAGATTGGGCAGGTCTTGTGCGATCGCGGCGCAGAATTTGGCACAACCACCGGACGACAGCGGCGCTGTGGCTGGTTCGATGCGGTGATCGGTCGCTATGCGGTGCGGATCAACGGCTTGGACTGTTTGGCAATCACGAAGCTAGATGTGCTGGACGAAATGGATGAGATTAAGGTCTGCGTTGCCTACGACCTAGATGGGCAGCAGTGCCGCGATTTTCCAAGCAATGCTCGTCAGTTTGCCCGCTGTCAGCCGATTTATGAGACAATGCCCGGTTGGAAACAATCTACGGTAAACTGTCGATCGCTCGATGATTTGCCGCCGCAAGCTCTGGATTATCTAAAGTTCCTGGCAGAACTGATGGAAGTGCCGATCGCGATTGTCTCTTTAGGGGCTAGCCGTGACCAAACGATCATCGTTGAAGATCCAATTCATGGTCCCAAGCGGGCTTTGCTTTACGACAAAGGGATAGGTAGTCAACCAGCCTGCTCAAGTGGTTCCCTAGCGTCTTGATTGCCGCTCTGTCTAAAAAGCTAAAAAGTTTTAACTCCAGATCTCTTAAACCAAACTTACCTATGGAACTCACTGTTGAATGCAAGAAACGTCCTGACGGCAGTAAGCCAAGAGCGCTGCGTCGGGAAGGCAAAATTCCGGCTGTCCTCTACGGACACAAAGGCACGGAGTCAATGTCGCTGATCATGGATACCAAAACTGCTGAAGTGTTGGTGAAAAAGTCTTCAGTCAACAACACGCTGATCCAGGTGAACGTGCCTGAACTGTCGTGGAGCGGCAAAGCGTTGCTGCGGGAAGTGCAGAAGCATCCCTGGAAGACTCATCTCATTCACCTCAGCTTTTTCTCGGTTGCTTCTCAAGCGTCGTTGCAGGTGACAGTACCCATTCACTTTACTGGAACCTCGATCGGCGTGAAGCAAGATGGCGGCGCACTGGATACTGTGCTGAACGAGCTAGAAGTCAACTGCGCGCCCGAAAGCATTCCTGAGTCGATCGAAATCGATGTCACAGATATGCAAATCGGCGACATGCTGCATGTCAGCGATCTGAAACTGCCCGCAGGCGTTGAGGCAGTCGGTGAAGGCGATCGCATTATCGTCTCTGTGCTAGGTAAGGCTTCGCAGGTAACGGAAGAAGATGCCGAAACCACCGAAGCGGCTGTGCCGAGTAGCTAGTTTCAGATCAGATTCTTGCTTAGATTAAAAGTCAAGGAATTGATTAAGTTAGGGGGCGCAGCATTGCTGTGCCCCTTTCAAGTGTTAGGCTTTTGCAGAAGTTCGCCTCCTGATCACCTCGTCCCCCATCTAACTGCTATGCCCGAGAGTCTTCTTCCTGCCCTGATTCAGCAAATGATGCGATCGGAGTTCTATCCCCATCCGGTCAAAACCCCCATTCAACTGATTCAGACCCATGTGTCTTACGTGCTGCTGACGGGCGACTATGCCTACAAACTCAAAAAGCCCGTCAACTTTGGCTTCCTCGACTATTCCACCGTTGAGCAGCGGCAGCATTTCTGCCAGGAAGAACTGCGCCTGAACCAGCGCTGCGCCAAAGAGCTGTATCTCGAAGTGCTGCCGATCGCCCAAACCGACAAGGGTTTCCAGCTCAACGGCTCCGGCGAACCTGGCTCTGGTGAAGTTGCCGACTACACGCTGAAAATGCGCCAGTTTCCCCAAGAAGGACTGCTGGCAAATCTCTATGAGCAAGGCAAGCTGACAGAAGCGCTGCTGCAAGAGCTGGCTAAAACGATCGCGCAGTTTCACGCCATCACCCATACGGATGACTATATCCGCTCCTTTGGTGAACCCGCACGGGTGCGCGAGGCGATCGACGAGAACTTTGAGCAAACCGAAAAATATATCGGTACTGCCCAAACCCAAGCCCAGTTTGATGCCACCCGCGCCTATAACGATCGGCTGTTTCGCGAACAGTCGCACCTGTTTATCGAAAGAATGCAGAGCGATCGGATTCGCGAGTGCCACGGTGACCTGCACCTCGACAATATTTGCCTCTGGAACGACAAGCTCTGGCTGTTCGACTGTATCGAGTTCAACGAGCCTTTTCGCTTTGTCGATGTGATGTATGACATCGCCTACATCATTCGTGATTTGGAAGCCCGCGATCGGCTGGATCTCAGCACCCTGTTCCTCAACGCTTATGTGGAGCAAACGGGCGATTGGGAAGGCTTGCAGGTGCTTCCTTTCTACGTGAATCGGCAGGCTTATGTCCGCGCCAAGATTGTTTCTTTCTTATTGGACGATCCGGCAGTACCCGCCGCAGACAAGCAAAAAGCCCAGGAAACGGCAGCTCGGTTTTATCGGCTTGCTGCCCAGTATTCGCAGCCGCGCCAAGGGCGACTTACGCTGATGTGTGGTCTATCTGGTTCTGGCAAAAGCACGACTGCCCGCAAGCTGGCGGGTCACACGGGAGCGGTTCACATCCGATCGGATGCGGTTCGCAAACACTTAGGCAATGTGCCTCTAGAGGAACGCGGCGGCAACGAGCTATATTCGCCCGAAATGACCCAGCGGACTTACGATCGCCTGCTCCAGCTCGGCATCACCTTGGCTCAGCAAGGCTATCGCGTGATTCTGGATGCCAAATACGATCGACAAGTGCTGCGCGAGGCTGCGATTACCGCCGCCGCTCAACACCAGATCCCGCTGCAAATTCTTCACTGCGATGCGCCCCTGGAAGTCCTGCGCGATCGCTTGCAGAAACGCACGGGTGATATTGCCGATGCCACTGCCGATCTGTTGCCCAAGCAATTCTTGGAACCTTTTACGGCAACTGAGCTACCCTTTGTGAGGCGGCTTGATACGACTCAGGCGATCGAAGCTTTGCTGCAAGAGATAGGTAGATAAGGCGATTACAGAGGCGGTTCATGTACAGATTTGATTCAGATGAAGGGTTTCGGGCTGGGATCAGCGCTTGGGGCTATTTTGTCCTGATCTTTTACCTGTTGGCTGACTTTAACGCTGAACTCACCATTTTGCTGGGCTTATTTGGCGGCGTTGCCGTCGGAGTGATTGTCAGCTTTGTCAGAGCAGAAGAGCTACCTGCCGAAGATGCGAAACCAGATGCCCCCGCGACCCCGCAGCAGCCCGCTGTAATTCGCCGCCTCGGCACCAACCTATTCGATCGCTTTCGCCGCCCCAAAGCCGACGAACCCGAAGCCCCGGAGCCTGAGCAATCTCAATCGGGACGTTGGCGATCGACAGGTAAACGTCAGACCCGCCGCTATCTAGGAAAGCGACCGCCGCGCAAAATTGGCAAGTAGGGTGCGTTAGGCGTTAGCCGTAACGCACCAAGCCCTGGGAACGATGCGTTACTGCGCTAACTACGAAAAATTACATCTCAGAACGATGCGTTACGCTGCGCTAACGCATCCTACGCAAAATTACATCTGAGTTAAATACTGCTGATAGCCGATCGCCTCTAGCTTTGCCTGCTTCTCCAGCACCATTTCTTTCAGACTTTGGCGATACTGCTGCACTTGCTCTAAAAGCGCGGGTTGGTGGCTTGCCAAAATTTGCACCGCCAAAAGTCCGGCGTTTTTGGCATTGCCGATCGCCACGGTTGCCACCGGAATCCCCGCAGGCATTTGCACGATCGAGTAAAGCGAATCAACTCCCTGCAAGTGGCGGCTAGCAACTGGAACCCCAATCACGGGCAAGGGGGTGAGCGCTGCCACCATTCCCGGCAGATGCGCGGCTCCACCTGCCCCAGCAATAATCACTTTGAGTCCACGCTGGTGGGCAGTTTGGGCATATTCGACCATGCGCTCTGGCGTGCGATGGGCGGAGACGATCGCCACCTCATGCGCGACCCCAAACTCCTCACAGGTGGCGATCGCGGCTTGCATCGTCGGCAGATCTGAATCGCTGCCCATAATAATTCCGATCAACGGTGTCATTCTCTCGATCCCTATTGTTCTGCCGCCGATCGCCCTTGCTTGCCCAGCCGCACCAAGACAAAGTAGCCCAGATAGAGCACATAGATCACCAGCGCCGTAATGCCCAAGAAGCCCAAAAATTGCGGCTTAGACCCGGCGTGGAAGAATGCCTTGTAGCCAAATGACGGATCAAGCCAAACCTGACAGAAGGGTGTGGCAAAAGTCTCCTTAGACAACGCGCACTGCAACAATGGAATGCTGGCGATCGCGCCCAATGCACAGTAGACGCTAACCGCCCAGCGCCAAGCCGTAAAGGCTAGCTTCAATTGACTGTTGCGCTGATCCTGAATCTCTTCATTCAAATCTACCCAAAACCAGAGGCTGACTGGAATCAACAGCCGCGCCAGAAGGCTCGACACAAAGCTGACGGGCAGTTCGCCAATCATTAAATACACTGTAATTGCCAGCAGACTTGCGACTCGCCAGTAAATCACCAGCAGGCGCTGCATTGCCTCAGCTTTTTGGAGCACCGCCCATAGCAGCAGCACCAGCGGCAGCACGACTGTAAACAGAACAGCCAGCCGATAATCCATCCAAACGAGCGATCGCAAAAGGTCTTGGGACATGGGAGAAGAATGGGGATGCGGGAAACGTACCGCCTAATAACCTATCATACGGTGCGGCTATACCACCGAAACAGCACCTTCGCTAGCTTGGTGGAGCTATGGCGGAGCAGTCCAGTTTGGGCATCTTCATCCATCACGTTTGCCATCACCACATGCCGCCCTAGTTGGGTAACGGCTTCGCGATCGAAATACACCGGATGAGAATCTTCTTTGACGTAGCGCATCAAAGAGTGAATCGAGGGAGAGGTTTTTTGGACGAGCACTGCATCAAATAGTTGACAGCCGCAGACTTCATCAATCTTGCGAATGTGATCAGACACCGTGTAGTCATCCGTTTCACCCGGCTGGGTCATGATGTTGCAGACGTAGATGCGCGGCACAATCCGCTCAGCGATCGCATCGGCAATGTCAGGCACTAGCAAATTTGGAATAATGCTGGTGTAGAGCGAACCCGGACCAATGATGATGTAGTCGGCTTCCGCGATCGCCTGAATCGCTCTAGGTAGGGCGATCGGATTGGTGGGGGTACAGCCAATTTTGACGATTTTGCCTCTGGCTTCCGTGATGTTGGATTCGCCTTCGATGTAGCGCCCGTCCGCCAATTCTGCCCAAAGCTTCATGTCGCTAAGCGTGGCGGGAAGCACCTGCCCTCGAATCGCCAAGACTTTAGAGCTAGCGGCGATCGCTTGCTCCAGATCGCCCGTTATTTCGCTCATTACCGTCAGAAACAAGTTGCCGAAGCTATGCCCGATTAAGCCGTCACCCGCCTGAAATCGGTACTGAAATAGCTCCGTCAGCAGCTTTTCTTCATCTGCCAATGCCGTCAGGCAGTTGCGAATGTCTCCGGGCGGTAGTACCCCAATCTCACGCCGCAGTCGTCCAGAGGAGCCGCCGTCATCCGCCACCGTGACGATCGCCGTGATATTTGCGCTCAGCGTTTTTAAGCCGCGCAGCAGGGTCGAAAGTCCCGTGCCGCCGCCCAGCACGACAATTTTGGGACCTCGGTGCAGACGACGATGGGTAATGAGGCGATCGATTAGCTCACCATCGCCTTCGGGCATCAGCACTTCGGTAATTGAACCCAGGCTGCGTTTTTGTCCCCAGAGGATCAGCAACAGTCCAGCGACTAAGACCAGAGGACCGCTGACGTAGTTGGGAATGAGGGTGGTGATCGATCGCAGCAGATCTCGAAAAAACTCGCTGATGTAATAGATTGGGGTCAGGTTAGACCAAACGGCTAGCCCCAACACCACGAGAACCATGCCCCCAGCGCTAATCAGCAGCCAACGCTTAATCAGCAGACCGGGCGATAACCACTTAAACCATTGGTTGACGCGACGACGATTCACCCGCTGTCTGGACTGTCGGGCAATAATTTTTAAGATGTGTTTCAGGAAACCCATTAATTGTGGCTGCTCAAAGATATAGCGCTCAAAGATATAGCTGCTGAGGACAACTTTAAAGGCAAAACGGATCGATAGAGGGGTTACGCAATCTTAGGTCATCGCCCTTGTATCGCATCCTTTGGTCTAAACTCCAGTTATAGCCCTCAGATCCCGATTTTTTGCATTCCCCTCCTGCTCCTTTACTTTATGAGCTTTAACGACGAATTTGAATTACTGATCCGTGCTCGCTACCCGCTGATTTACATTCCTACCAGGGAAGAAGAGCGAGTGGAAACTGCGATCGCCCAGTCTGCCAAACAGCAAGGCAACCGCAGCGTCTACATTTGGGACTTTGTCGATGGCTATCAGGGGAATCCCAAC
>JBBSFA010000008.1:0-13963 GCA_038239185.1 Elainellales cyanobacterium
AACGGCTGCTTGCCTACATCACTCGGCAAGATCCCGATCGCTATCGGGCTTTGATCACTCGGCTGGGGATTCGCGGCTAGGCTGGTTATTCAAAAAGGTGACGTATGTCGTCTAAATCTCAAGATGATGCTCAAAAGGACGTTGAAGCTGCTGAACGGCGATCGCTTCCTTTTGAGCCAAAAAGTCGTAAGGTCGCTGAACCTAAGCCAAAAAGTCAGCCGATTCGTAAAGCCGCACAGCCTGGTAAAGCCGTACAATCTAGTAGAGCAAAAGCCTCCGAATCTGGCATCCCGCAAGCGGTGAGTCGGCGGATGATGCGGAGAATGGCGGTTTTCAGCGGTGTCCCTACAGCTTTGGGGATGCTGACTTTTGTGGTCAGCTATTTGGTGGTGACGAACGACCTGATCGCCTTGCCGACCTATGCGGTTTTGCTAGTTAGCTTAGGCTGGTTTGGGCTGGGCGTGCTGGGGCTAACCTATGGCGTGCTGTCCGCATCCTGGGAAGAAGAGGAGGGCGCAGGCAGTCGCTTAGGGATCACTGAATTCAAGACCAATCTGGGACGCACGATCGCCGGATGGCGGGAAAACTCTGCAACGGAAAAGGCAGCAAGGGCAGAAACCGCGCTGAGCAGTAAAGGCAAAGCTGATAAAAAATCCTAAAGGTTAAACTGAAGAGTGAGGGGCGGCAGTGCTGGTCCTCACTTGTTTTTTGCATTCTTGTATTTTTTGCACGCCCTAGCCGTGGAGCAAGTTTTATGATTGTCGTAATGAAGATTGGCACACCCAAAGCTGAGATCGATCGCCTGGATGCGGAGTTTCGAGCGACTGGGCTGACTCCAGAGACGATCGTGGGCAAGCATAAAACAGTGCTGGGGCTGGTGGGGGATACAGTCGATCTCGATCCGCTTCAGATTCAGGAGATGAACCCGTGGATTGAGCAAGTCCTGCGGGTCGAAAAGCCATTCAAGCGGGTCAGCCGCACCTACCGACAGGGCGAAGCCAGCGAAGTAATTGTGCCAACGCCCAACGGAGCGGTGACTTTTAGCGAACAGGCTCCTGTAGTCGTGGTTGCAGGTCCTTGTTCGGTCGAAAATAAGCAGATGATCGTGGAAACGGCGCTGCGAGTCAAAGCGGCTGGCGCTCAGTTTTTGCGGGGCGGAGCCTATAAGCCACGCACCTCTCCCTATGCGTTTCAGGGTCATGGAGAGCCAGCTTTGCATCTGCTGGATGCTGCCCGCGAAGCCAGCGGTTTGGGCATCATCACCGAAGTCATGGATGCCGCCGATCTGGAAACGATTTCTAAAATTGCCGACGTGGTGCAGGTTGGCGCTCGCAACATGCAGAATTTTTCGCTGCTGAAGCGAGTCGGCGCTCAGGATAAGCCAGTGCTGCTGAAGCGCGGCATGTCCGCGACGATCGAAGAATGGCTAATGGCAGCCGAATACATCCTGGCAGCGGGGAACCCCAACGTCATCCTCTGCGAACGCGGCATCCGCACCTTCGATCGCCAATATGCCCGCAATACGCTGGATCTGTCGGTGATTCCGGTGCTGCGATCGCTCACCCACCTGCCCATCATGATCGACCCCAGCCACGGCACGGGCAGAGCCGAATATGTGCCCGCAATGGCAATGGCAGCGATCGCCGCAGGCACCGATTCGCTGATGATTGAAGTGCATCCCAATCCGGCTAAAGCGCTGTCCGATGGTCCTCAATCTTTGACCCCCGATCGCTTCGATCGGCTGATGCAAGAGGAACTAGCTGTGATTGGTCGGGCAGTTGGGCGCTGGGAGCGATCGGAGGTTTTGCGTTAGTCCTTCGACTCAGCCGTTGAAAAATCGATACTTTCGTAAAGCTCTGAAATTTGAATTTGAAACTCAAAGGTACTCAAAGAAAGGGTAACCGTTGGATCGTCGTATTCTGAAAATAGCCACTGATGAGCGGCTGTTCTAATGTGATGCTCAACGTGTATGCGGTATTGATCAATCAGCAGATATTCTTGGAAAGCGGGAATTGTGCGATAGGCAACGAATTTCTCACCGCGTTCGCATAGCGTCTCCGAAGGAGAATCGTAGCTTTTGGTTGATTTGGAAAGCACTTCGGCGATCATCACTGGGTTAGTAATGGTGTCGGTTCGCCCCTGTTGCCGTTGGAGCGGACGGGGGACAACCATCACATCAGGATAGGTGTAGAGCGTGCGATCGGGAATCCAAAGCCGTTGATCAGCCACAAAAATACTGTATGGTTTACCTTTCAAGCTCATCCTCAAGGCAGCATTAAGGATACTAGCAATTTCATTATGTTCAGGGGTGCCGCCAGTCATGGGGATGATTTCTCCATCGATATACTCATGTCGTGCGTCTGAATTCACCTCAAAGTCAAGATACTCTTCAGGTGTATAGCTTTTCTTTGCTTCAGTCTGCATACTCATGTCAGTTCTACCCCCCAAGGCTTTAAGCTGCGATTGATCCAAGTGGTTGCTGTCTCTTCACCAGTTTCTTTGGCGCTAGCCTCTCGGCTAGAGAATCGCCCGTTCACTCCTGTTTTAGTATTTAAGACGAAAAATACTCCGCTACCGCCTGCGCGATCGCCTCGTTGCCATTTTTCGCTAGCGGCTCTGCCAGTCTGGGCGGCTGCATTGGCTCTGCTAAAAACTGCCAGTCGCCCTGAAAAAACTCGGCTGCGGTGAGAATGCGGTGGGTTGCGTGATCCTCGATGCCGCGAATCAAGATGGGCGCTTCGGCAAAATCATCGCGGCGAATGGAAAGGATCGGTGTTTCCATGCGGCAGGCTTCAGCAAAGGTGCTGTATCCCGGCTTAGACAGCAGTTTGCCGCAAAACGGCATGAAATCCACCGGGCGATATTGCCGATCGCCAATCCGCACCAAATTCGGCGCATCGGGAATTTGCCGATCGAATGTGATGAACTGCCAGTCTGGAAACCGGGCTAGATTCGCGATCGGCACTTGATCTACACCCAAGCCGCCAAAGGTCAACAGCACCGTGCGCTCTGGCGGAGCCGTTAGTCCATACGTCTGGCGCAAATCAGCTTCGGTAAACCAGGGCGAACCGCCCGTCAAGCAAATATCTTCGATCTGCGAAAAGGCACTCATCTCTTCGTGAAACGGCAGCCGAAACAGCCGATCGCAGAGACTAAACTGTTCACCAATCCAGTCTGCTAGCTCGACAAATTCGCCGCCCCACGGACGATAGATGAAATCCCAGCCGAAGTTACTCATCATCCAGCAGGGCACACCCGCCGCACGGGCGATCGGCGCTGCCAAGGGCGGAATATCTGCCAGCACCAAACCAACGCGATTTTGCCGAATAAAATTGACTTCTCCGGCAATAATCGATCGCGATCGATCGCGCACCTGTTTCAGCTTCTCCAGAGTCGCCGCTTTGTCCATCGTCAAGCTATCTCCCTGCATCACGCCAATGTCCAGAGCGATCGGACGATGAATAAAATCACCGGGAAAATACGCTTCCAGCAGCGATCGCGTTGCGGTTGTGGCTAGAATAATCAAAATGTCTGGAATACCTTTCTGGATTTCTGCAACTACTGAACAAGTGCGGGTCGCGTGACCGTAGCCGTGATTTGTGATGGCAACATAGAGAATTGGTTGAGGCATAGTAAAAGTCGTTCAGTTCAAGGGCGATCGCGCAAAATCCAATTGTGTTTGAAAGGTTGCTGATTTGCCTCTAGGTGTAAGAGCGCGGCATTCGGGCGATCGTTTGTCGGTGAGCCGATAACTTACCTGCCGTAGCTTGCTTCCCGAAGGGTATGCCGTGCCCCTACAGGGGCTTAATGACACTGTTCAAACATTCTCTTAACAAACTGCATCTTTTCTATCATCTTCCTGTCCATTACCATCTGTAAACTTTTGCGGAGTAAACAATCATTCCTTAGGTAGAGCCGCTACCATCACTACAGTCCTTTTATTCCTATTGGCTATGCGCCCGTTTCATAGTCCTAGTCCGCCTTCCTCGGAAGTAGAAACCCAAACTCGCATCCTGAAAGCGGCACGGAAGCTGTTTGCGCGGCGTGGTTTTGATGGCACAACAACGCGGGATTTGGCGCAGGAAGCAGGCGTTGCCGAGGGCACACTCTTTCGCCACTTTGAGAACAAAAAAGCGATTCTGATTGAAGTCGCCACTCAAGGCTGGATTGAGATTTTGACCGATCTATTGACCGAGCTGAGCGAGATGGGCAGCTACAAGGCGATCGCCCAAGTCATGCGGCGGCGAATGCTGAATCTGCACCAAAACGCCGACTTGCTGAAAGTTTGCTTCCTAGAAGCCCAGTTTCACCCGGATCTGCGCGATCGCATCCAGACGGAGGTGATCGTCAAAATGACCGATGTTGCCGAAGCCTTCTTCCAGACGGCAATGGATCAAGGAATTTACCGCCGCATGAATCCGCGCTTGGTCGCGCAGGTGTTTCTAGGCATGTTCACCGTAGCTGGGTTCAGCCGCGACACGATTATGCCGGACAATGCTTCGCCGCAGGAAACGCTGGAAATGGCGGAAGGCATGGCGGATATTTTTCTGAACGGAGTTTTGCCTCCGCCTGAACAACACACAAATCAGCGAGGCACAGGCACCTGACCCAGCAACGAACCAATCACGCTGTCAATCTTTAGCCCATCTAGCTGAGCCTCCGGGCGCATGATCAGCCGATGCCGCAGCAAAGGCGGCGCGATCGCCTTCACATCATCCGGGGTGACGTAATCCCGACCCGACAGCCACGCATTGGCTTTGCTTGCCTGGAGCCATGCCACAGCCGATCGCGGTGAGGCTCCCAGTGCCAAATCGGGATGCTGACGAGTCCGCTGGATTAATGCCATCAGATAGTCTAGCAAAGCCTCTGAGACTTCTAGCGATCGCACCTGCTGTCTCGCCTCCAAGACTTCTGAGACGGCAGCGATCGGCTTAAGCTTCGCCAGATCCAGCCGTTTGGTTTGCAGACCGGCTTGGGCGTTGAGCAGCATTTGCCGTTCGGCTTTGGGGTCTGGATAATCGACGATCAGTTTGAACAAGAAGCGATCGAGCTGGGCTTCGGGCAGCGGATAGGTTCCCTCAAACTCCAGTGAGTTCTGGGTGGCAATCACCCAAAACAAATCCGGCAACGCCATACTTTCGCCGTCCAAAGTCACCTGCTGTTCTTCCATCGCTTCCAGCAGCGCAGATTGGGTTTTAGGCGGAGTCCGGTTGATCTCGTCTGCCAGCAAAATTTCGGTAAACACAGGGCCTTGCTTTAGCGTGAAGCTGCGCGTGTTGAAATCAAAAATATTCGTGCCCAAAATATCGGAAGGCAGCACGTCTGGCGTGAGCTGAATCCGCCGAAACTCTGCCTGCAAGAGCTGCGCCAATGCCTTGACGGTCAGCGTCTTTCCGGTTCCTGGCACTCCCTCCAAAATCACATGCCCGCCCGACAACAAAGCCACCATGAGCTGGTGCACCAGTTCTGGCTGACCCACGACAATTTGACTGAGCGATTGAGTAAGTTGAGCGAAAAGGGAAGTGTTCACAGAATGATGGGGATGAGGGATGGAAGGGAGCAATATCAGCGCTACTAAGCGCTACTAGCTGTCGTGCAGCTTACGCCATGACCACTTCAGCATTATCAGGTGCTACTGGCTCAAACCTCAACACTATAACCTGCTCTGGACGCAGCCCCAGAGACTCGTATGTCCGTCCGGTTCGATCGCTGAACTCAACTTCAAACGCTGTACCGTTTGCTAAAGTCTCAACTATTGTCCCAACTTGTCCCCGCCACAGATTGTACTGGGGTAAATCAACCGTTAAGGCGACAACATCTAGCAATTTGGCTGTATTGTTCATTACGTTCGCTAAATCATACTGATCTGCTGCACTTCTTCAAAGACCTTAATTCTCAAATCAGAATTGTCGATCGCCTATCTTCCAGACCAGCCTGCTATGTCGCTATTCTACAGGCTTAGCCTAGTCCAACTCAGATTCCATAAAGTTCACAAATTCTATGAGGTTTCGAGATTGTCCAGGTTCAACATTCGATTCTGAGCCGATGTGAACGTGATGGGGAAAATTAGGCAAACTTGGGAAATGCTCGACACTATCCCAGCGCTTTTTGAGGACTTGCTTGGAGTCATCCATCCATTGATACCGATAATCTAGCGTTATGAGTTTATCCTCTTCAGCAGTAAAGGATTCAGCAAGCTCAAGAAAATCTGTATTGGTAAGAAGTAACCGGACACGAAAATAACCTCGATTCAGCAGAACCCGTTCATCAACAATCTCAACAGATGAAATGATTGAACTGCTCCTGAGTTTTTCTTTGATTGTAGCGATATCTTGATGCAAGATCATCTGATTCAGAAAACTTTAACTTGAGCTGAGTTCCACATTTCGTAGTAAGTATTCCACTCAAAAAAGTCCATTGAATCTCCAAGTTCACCCGATTGAAACTGTTGATAAAAATCTTCTGAAGACATGTGATATTTTTCTTCAAACCTTTTCAATCGGTGCTCTAAATCTATAACCTGTTGGGAAACAGAGGTTTTTTGGACTTTACTTTCCAGCAGTTGTCGCTCATCTTCAGAAAGCGAAAGAATGATTTGCGCCAAAGACTCAACTAATTTTTGATTCATCAGCTACCTCCACTTTTTGAACAAAATGCTTTGATAACCCCCTAGCAAGCTGACTAAATTCCAGGAGATCTTTAGACACATCCTACATATATATGAAACCGCATAACTTTCCGGTTGAGCAGATACCGCGGCTCTTCTGGGTTTGCGCTGATTAGTTAATCCTATATGCGCTTTTAGCAAGGGTTTCAGCTATTGTGGTAAACCATTTTGGTATAACCCAATACTTTTTCACCACGAACCCAGAAGAGCCGATACCGCTAACCTTTGCATCATCGCCAAGATCTTTTGCAAGTCCGCTCCAACGGGTTGTATTTCGGGCTATCAGCATATTTTATTTGCCGCGCACAGGAAAATAAACAAGAAAAAATGAAATAATTCCTAACACCGTTCCGATCATACTTACAACTTGTATGAAAACGCTGCTGAAACCAAAGACGAAAGTTGCCGCAAGCGTGACAGCCAAAAAGAAGATAGTCCCGATTATTGAGACTAATAAAGGGGTTGTCCTTATCAAGATTGACTTATTACTCTCTTTAAATATTGGTGTTTCAACCAAGTTTATGTACCTGTATGTCTTATACCAATTTACTGTGAAGCTGCACAAATCATTGAGAGCTGAAACCTTTGATTCAGGAGCTTTTCGAGCCTTTTAATTATGTGTAGCTTCATATAAAAATGGTATTACCTTCTTCTAATTCGTGAATTAGCGTTTTCCAAGGTTTATCAAAATTTGGTTTGACTTCAAATGTGTAGAGCTTATCAATATTTTCAAGCAAAGAACACGCGAGAATATCTCCTATGTAAACTTTAGACACTGATGTAACATCAATTATTATGTCTTCTTTTTTACCAAGAATAGATATATAATGCCTCAAATCAAGATATTGAACCCTCTCAACCGTCCAATCAATACCATCTGTTAAACATAGGCTATACAATGCCCTCAATTTTGCAAAATCGTCAGCATTGTACTCAGTATCTAATTGAACTACTTTATCTTTGGAAACACCAGTGTAGTATCTGTAGAATCCCATTGAAAGATCTTGAAGTAAGTTGTACACATTTGTTCTGAGTAAATTTAGTTGAACTTGCTCTATTCGACTGTCTTCAACTTGAACAAACACAATTTTTTTGGTGCCTTTTTTAATGCGATATACGATCGAATTAAGGTACTGATCTGGTCTATCAGTAGTTACAAAGATATGTAAGTCTCTCAATCTTGATTACCTCCAGAAGTAATCACACGCCCCTTACCTGAAACCTTTGCTCTTCTCAAACAGATTAATGCCTCGACCGATGTTCTTCCAACACCGAATGACATCGTTTTTCCAGTTTTCTGTAGAAAATATTCAGAGTAAGAAGTCAAAATATCTTTAATATTTAGGTCATCTGAAACAATAAAACATATATCATCGCCAGCAACATATATTAATGAAGCTTCAATTTCACTCTTTGCCAGAGTCGCTATATCCTCCAGAGCCGATTTTACTTGGAACGAAAATTTACTGGCTTCTTCGAGATTTCCTGAAAGCAAGTGAAGATCAATAACATCGCCTATATTATCGCCATCGCCGACACAAATTAGTGAGTTATTAGACATGCTCTCTCCTGGTCTTTCACAAACAAGCCTTAAACATTAGCCTAAACGATAACTGGATGGCTGTTCAAATTTTGGAGATTGACAGGCAAGCTTCAAAAACTGCCCTCACCGAAAACTCAAAAGCATAAAAATTCATTATGTTGCTACTCCGCAAATGCTAAAAACTCACATCTGCCGCCTTACCTCCTCGATCGCCCTCACCTAAGCCAACAACTCCCCATCACTCAACCGCTGCCCATCCCGCCGCAAAACAGCCTCCAGTTCCTCAACCGATCGCCCCTGCTGCCATGCTGCGATCACTGTCTGCGGATCAAGCAAGTCTGTGCCTAAGCCCAGCGATCTCTGCACGTTAAGCTGTTCTGCCTTGCCGATCGCATCTCTGACAAAGTCGCTGGAGCCAGCTTTTCGTAACACGGTTGCCAGCGCTTGGATATAGGCTTGGCTGTTGTCTGGCTGCGGCTCTACCAGCTTCAGCGGCGCACCCAGACGTTGATTTTGCCCCCAAATCAGCACCAGCAAAATCACAGCGGCTTGAACTCCAACTAAGAGTAGGGGCGTTCTGACCAAGTATGCCAGCACCCCGCCTGAAGCTTCGTGGGCGATCGTTTCTTGATCCTTGTAGCCATGCAGATATTCATCCACATAAATTGGATAGCCTGCTGCCGTGACTAGCTTCTCTAGAAATTTGAAATTTCCTGGCTCATCCTGGTAAGCATTAGCAGCTAGATAGGGAGTTGCGGCATAGATGATCCGCCCTTCCCCGATCGGCTCTTGCCAGACGACTGCGCCGTATTGATCTTTCAATAGTGCTTGTTCAGGAGTATAGGAGCTGGGAGCAGAACGGCGGCTCGTCTCGATTTTGACTTTGCCGACTGGACTGTCCAGCCGCGCTCGAAAAGGTGCCTGACTGATTGAGGGACGAACCCCCAGCCGCACCAGCACATTCCCCTGTTTGAACCAATCGTCTGTGGGAGTGCCCGTCCACAAGCCATTCCCTGGACTAATCTGAAGCAAGGTCAACGGGGCTTGCTTGGAAGCGGCTGGCGCGGCTGGAAAGCGAATTGAAAGGGTGTCGTGAATTTTTTCGGGTTCGATTAGCTGTGGGAGTGGCTTGCGCCACTGCTGGATTGACACGCCTTGCTGCTGCATATAGGCATACCAAGCGCCATAGCCATCGGGAGCGCGACCATAGGTTGAACCAGATGGAGCCGTGCGCGGAGCCGCAAACAAGCTGAGCAAAAACAATGCCAACAGCCCGATCGCACCGAACCAAACCCACCGAGGTCTGCGCTTGCTCATGGGGTAGCACTCCTCTGACCGGACGGCTGATTAGAAGGCATGAGCTGCTGAAACGCCTGCCAGCAGCGATCGAACTGCTCGACAGAAATATCAGCTTCGCTAAAGCAAAGTCGCTCATGCGTTTGGATCAGCACTTGGTAGGGCTGCGATCGATCGATCGTCGGTAATAGCCTTAAGTACTCGCCATCCGTGCGGCTAGCTTCCTGGTCAATCAGGCGGCGATCGCTAAGCTGCTGCAAGGTTGCCATGTAAAGGGCACGGCAGGCTTCGCGGTAGTTTCCCTGCTGTTGGGCAGTGCGCGATCGCTCCAGCCATTCGGGGAGCGATCGCTGTTCGGGCTTGGGCTGGGACTCGCGTGGTCTGCCCAGCCGCAAAAATCTTGTGGCAAGATAAGGGCGCAAAAGCCGATAGATCTGCCAGCCCACAAAGGAAGCTGCCCCAATCACCAGCAGCCAAAACAGCCCCCGCAGCAGCCAGTCTGGCAGTTGACTTCCTGACTGATCTGGCGTTCCAGACAAGTTGGATAAAAGCCGCTCTAGCCACTCCATACCCTGCTGCTGAAGCTGGCGAAGCTGCCAGTCAAAGCTATTCTTCTCGAACGATCCGACTGCCACAATCCCACCTGAACTCACAATCCCATGTATAACCCAGGAAGGGACAGAGATGCATTATGCCATGCTGTTTTCGATCGCCCAGCGTGCCAGTTCAGTCCGGTTGTGAAGTCCAGTTTTGCCCAGCATATTGCTGACGTGGCTTTCGATCGTGCGCTGGCTGACATTCAGCTCATCGGCAATTTCTCGGTTTGCCATGCCGCGCGCCACAAACTGTACGACCCGAAGTTCGGTCGGCGTTAGCTCTACATCAAATGGCACCTGGATCTTAGGTGACGAGCTATCGCTGTTTTTATCCTGTCGCTGAATCAGGCGAGATGCCTGCTTCAGGGAAGACTCCACTTGAGCCACCAGTTCTTCTGGCTCAAAGGGCTTCACCATATAGACATCTGCCCCGGTGTTCAACCCCTTAACTCGATCTTGGCTTTGTCCCTTTGCAGAAAGAAACAGGACTGGAATCCAGTTGGTGCGGGGATTCTTCCGGACATGCTCCACGAGAGAGTAGCCGTCCATCTGGGGCATCATGACATCGCAAATGATCATGTCTGGCGTGTCTTTGTCCAACACATCCAGCGCTTCCTGACCATTTTCTGCCGTAACGACCTCGTATCCCCGAAATTCCAAATAGTCTTTAACCAGCAAAATTAAGTTAGGGTCATCATCAATCAGCAAAAGCCGCTTGTGTTCACCTACACTGTTATCCTTGCTCATGCTTTTTTACTCGCCACGCTTAATCGATCGCAAAACAAGCCACCTAACCGAGTACATGATATCCAGTATTTCCGTATAACACTAAAATTACCCAAAAATCTTTGGTGATCTCAACGTTGCGGAAGTTTATCGTCGCTGGCAGGTGAACCTTCTGAACAGAGTCTTCCCAGAAATTGCGGATACTCAACTTTTGGTTCGACTAACTTTATGAACTAGGCGTTTGCGATCGGTAATTGCTTGGCGAGTTGAGCACTAAGCCTGTGCTCTCGCTCGATCGCTGCTTTCATCTCCGGCGAGTCTGGCGCAACGCTGCTAGGATAGCGTGCCACCACTTCGCCTTTTTTGTTGACTAAGAACTTTTCAAAGTTCCATGCCACGTTGTTGGTAGGCGCGATCGCATGGGTGAGGCGCTCGTAGAGCGGATGCTGCTGGCTGCCTTTGGCGTGAATTTTGTCGAATAGCTCAAAGCTGACCCCGTAGTTGCGCTCGCAAAACTTAGCAATTTCGGCATTCGTGCCGGGTTCTTGAACGCCAAAATCGTTGCAGGGAAAGCCCAAGACTCGTAGACCCGCTTGCCGATAGGCTTGGTTGAGCTGCTCCAATCCTTTGTACTGGGGCGTGTAGCCACAGTAAGAGGCGACATTAACGATCAGCAAAACGTTTCCGGCATACTCGCTTAACGATTTGTCTTGTCCGTCGATCGTCTTAACCGTGATATCTGAAACTGTGGTCATAGGGGACTGGTGAGAAGGGGCTAGAAAATACAAACCGATTGTATTACACCCTAAGCCCACACAGACTACTTAGCGATCGCTAAGCGATGCCGTTCCCCTGCACGATATGCCGCATGGTGGTCAGGGTTTCGACGCTGATTAAGCCGCGCCGCTGCCCTTTTTGGTTGGACATGCCCAGTGCGATCGGGCTACCCCGTTTGGGATTGCGGTAGAACCGGGGCGATGCGTTGATGTAGGTCATGGCGCTACCAATCTCGATCGCGAACTGGCGGCTCTCCTGATAGGATTCGGTTGCCAGACAGTCTACATGTCCGCTGCTGTGGCGGTTGATCCAGGCGATCGCCGCTTCCAGGCGATCGACGAACTTAAAGGCGATCGTTTTGTTCAGAAACGGCTGATCCCATTCCATATCGGTGACCTCAGCCCCAAAGATTTCGGGAAATTCTGCCGTCAGAATCGCGTCGCCCTTCAGCACAAAGCCTTTTTCCTTGAGGCTGAGCCAGAGCGTCATCAACGCCGAGGACGAATGCTGCCGATGTACCAGCACCTTTTCGATCGCATTCACCGGGTCAGGGACGCTGAGGTGGCTGTCTAAGACCATCCAGCGAGCCATATCAAGATTGCCGGAGGGCGACCAGTAGAGGTAACAGTTGCCGATCGCCGTTTTCAACACCGGAGCCGTGGCTTGTCGCACCACCTGCTGTACCAAACTGACTCGCCCGTAAGGGATCACCAGGTTGATGTACTGATCCTGCATCACCAACTCCCGAATCTGGTCGCTGTGGTCGGGCTGGAGCAGTTGAATACAGTCGCTGGGCAGTGCGGCATCTTCCACAGCCAGCTTCAGCGTTTCGGCAATCACCTGATTGGTATGGCTGGCTTCCACGCCGCCCCGCAGGATCAGGCTATTGGAAGTGCGAATACAGAGTCCAGCCGCGATCGCTCCCATTTCTGGGAAAGCCTCAAACACAAAGGCAATCACACCCAGCGGTGTAAGCTGGCTGTAGGTTTGACACTGATCCACCTGGTAGGAGGTAATGTTTAAGACCTGCTGAATTGGGTCAGAGAGTTCTGACAACCGCTGCAAAATCTGTCCAGCGGTTTGCAGCCGTTCGGGGGTGAGCTTCAGCCAGTCCAGCACCAAATCGGGAATTGCCATTTCGCGGCTGGTTTCCAGATCCAGCGTATTGGCTTCTAGAATGTCATTTTGGCGCTCCTTCAGAGCTTCTGCCATCAGGGACAGGGCGCGAGTGCGATCGATGCCGCGCAACATTGCCAGGTCTAGAGAGGACTGGTAAGCCCGATATGCAGTCGTGATGACAGGTGAAGCGTTCAAGGGATTGCGCGGGGTTTAATGTCTAAAAGTCAACCATAGGATCAAGACTATCATCACCGACACAACCATTGCGGCAATTACTCGAATCGCGACATTGACGCTCCAAGGCGAATGCAATGCCACAAGCAGCACCAGCAGGAAGATTAGCCCACAGATAATCAGCAAAGTCAGCGGGAAATAGCCCCGCCCCAGACTGGCATGGGCAATATTCCACTGATGCCCCGTCCACCGCCAGGCCCGCTTGTAGGGGTAGCTGGTCGAAAGCTGCTCCAAGACATAGCCATTGTCCTGCACGACAAAAATTTGCTGACAGCGATCGCAGCCAAACGCTTCGGTCAAGACGATCGGCTTCAGACGACCCCGTCGCCGACAGGGGCAAGGGTAATCGGCGGTGAGATCGATTTTTTGGATCTTTGAATGTTGCACGGGCAGCAGCACAAGTGATTTTTTCCAAGACATCTAGCCTAAGCACAGACCCTTGCATCGGAAGACGTTTCTTCTAGACTGTCGTTCTTGTTTCAATCTAGCTCAAAGCTGAGAAGTCAGGGGCGATCGTTAATACTCTTTTTAAGAACAGACTTTTTAAAAGCAAAGGAGCTGCAAGCGGCTCACGCCCCCTTTTGCGTGCCGCTCACTTTTTGCACCACAATTCCCAAAATTGATGTATTGGAGACATTTGCTTGTTCGATTGCCTGCTCTAGCGTCGATCGCTTCAATTTACCTAGCTCCGCCACTAACACCAGTCCATCGGTATGGGCTGATACCAAAAACGCATCAGCAAAGCCAAGCAGGGGAGGCGCATCGTAAATCACTAGATCAAACTGGTTTTGGATTTGCTCCATCAGATGCTGCATTTTCTGTGAAGCTAGAAAGCGCGTGGGATCAGGCGGAATAGCGCCCGAAGTCAGCACCCAGAGGTTTGGCTCTTGGGGCGATCGCACCATCACCTCATGCAGTTCTCTGGCATCCGACATGATGTCAGTCAGCCCGCGCCCATTTTCGAGATTCATATAGTGGTGCAGTTGAGGACTCCGCAGATCGGTA
>JBBSFA010000009.1:0-13730 GCA_038239185.1 Elainellales cyanobacterium
ACTCACCCAGCAAAGACAATGCAAGAAATCGAAGTCACAGGCACGATCGATCAACAGGGGCATATCCAATTGGATCACCCTCTTACCATCAGCGATCGCAAAAATGTTCGCATCATCCTCCTCATTCCTGAGGCTGAAGACAACGATGATCAAGATAGCGACGTGCCTTACGACGAACCAGATGAAAGCGTTCTCGCTGGACTCCGCCAAGCCCTAAGCGAAGTTAAAGCCGGACAAACCATTCCCTTGTCCGAACTCTGGGACAGCATCGATGTCTAGCGGACAAGTCCCCGTAGAAATTATTGCCGCTCCCGAATTCCAGCGACGAATCCGAATCCTGGCTAAAAAATATCCCAAAATCCGTCATGATCTTGAACCTGTTCTCGCCCAACTGCAAGCAGGCGAATTCGTAGGCGAACAAATTCAGGGAGTAAAATA
The DNA here is from genome assembly GCA_038239185.1 of Elainellales cyanobacterium. Classification (GTDB taxonomy): domain Bacteria; phylum Cyanobacteriota; class Cyanobacteriia; order Elainellales; family Elainellaceae; genus FACHB-886. The sequence continues at coordinate 439 of JBBSFA010000009.1, forward strand.
CACGGTTTTCAAAGAGCGAATCAGAAACAGCAATATCCCTATAGGCAAGCGCGGAGGCTATCGGCTGATTTATCAAATCGCATCTCCCACCAGGGTCATTCTGCTTCTAATCTATCCAAAATCAGATCAGGCAGATGTCCCCGCCAAGGAAATAGTGAGGATCATCCAATCCATAGATTGACTCTTCTACTTATTCAGCCAACAAGCTACTTGCCAAAACTAAAGAATTTGTTAGGGTTTGTCCTGTGCTGGGAAGCGGTACTACGTTTTAGTATGAGTACCAACCTTTTTAAAGTGTGGAGGAGTTGATGAATTGGCAAGTTGGACAGAAGGTAACTTGCGATCGCCCCGATCAGCCTTTGAGAGATTACTTTGTGGTTTCGGCAGAAGCAGGGTATGTCAAAGTGTTTTGCACCGAGGCAGGAATCTTGGTGATTGGGCAGCAAAGCTATCTGGAAAAATTGGGATGGTACAGGGTTAACGCGGAAGTCGCAGTTGCCTCAGTCAATTAAGAGTTTCGGGTGGATTTACATTCCATGTCTACTTCTCTTCTCACCGCAGCCTTAAAAGAATGGGCAGTCGCGATCGAGGCTTTGACCCAGGGAGATACGATTTTACTGCTCCGCAAAGGCGGCATTCGGGAGCAAGGCTTCTCGATTACCCAGTCGCAGATCTGGCTGTATCCAACCTACGAGCACCAGAAACCCCATCTGCTGAAGCCAGAGTATGCTAGCCAAGTGATGCCCGTTGAGTCGGGCTGGCATCCCAATACGGTTAGCATTCGATCGCAAGCCTGTATTACTCATGCTTATGAAGTTAGCGATCCGGCGATCGTGGAAGCGCTGTTGCCTTTCCATATCTGGACGGCTGAATTTGTCTCAGAGCGGCTGAAGTGGAAAGCTCGATCGCCGCTCACCGTCTTGCTGCTGCGCGTTTATGCGTTGCCTGTCGCGCGATCGATTCCCTTTTGTGCAGAATATGGCGGCTGCAAATCCTGGATTAATCTCCAAGCCGAACTTCCTTCAACGGTTGCGCCTGTTCTGGAAGAAACCGTCTATCAAGCTAGAGTAGAGGCAGTTCAGGCTGTTTTACAGCAGACAGTGCTATAAAATCAAGCTGACCTAAGAACTTATCCCTCATCTAGCAGCACCCGTGGACTTCACACAGCTCATCAACTCCCGACTGGTCAAGCAAGAAGCCAATTTGCTCTACAAATCGCTAGCGCCGTTGGTGGAGCTAGATGCTAAATTTGCCGACTTGATCCTGGTCGATCTGGCAAAAATTGTGCGGATTTGTGGGCGCAGCCGCCAAGAAATTGGCTCCAACGAACTACTCGCCTATCTGGTGCTGTATGCCCTGATTAAGAAAGACACAGAACGACTGAACGTTGCGCTGAATTCCTGGGAGTTTTCTGAAGACACCCGGCGAGACTATCAAAAATTGACCCTCAAAATCCTTTTAGAGCTAACGGGTGGCGCACAACAAGACGATCGCCTCTTGCTGCCTTCCGTACTGAATCAGCTTGATCAAGAGAAGGGCACAAACTATCTGGGTGAAGTCGTCAATGCGGTCTATAAGTTTGCTCAGGTGGTAGCAAAAGCCGATGGCACGATCTCTTTACAAGACATGGATGCGCTGTCCCAAATTTGGCAGTTGCTCCACGCCTATCAGACCTTGGGCAGCTACCAGGAGGGTCTGAAGCTAGCTCCCGTAGCAACGCTTCCTGCAATCAATTCGGCTGCGACAGGTACAGTATCAGCGCCGCCCAATTCGCCTGCTGCGATCGCCAATCCCACTCAGCCCAGCGAAAAGCCTGCTGAAGTAAAACCGCCCGCAGAGCTAGCCCAAGCAGAGCTAACCCAAATTCTGGAGCAAGCTTTAGCCGAGCTGCACGATCTAGTTGGGATGGACAACATCAAAGAAGAAGTGACGACGCTGGCAAACTTCCTTAAGGTGCAGAAGATTCGCGCAGAGCGCGGCTTGGCAAAAACGCCTGTGTCGCTTCACGCTGTGTTTTGCGGACCGCCAGGAACCGGGAAGACTACAGTGGCTCGATTGATTGGTCGGATTTTTCAAGGATTAGGATTTTTGGTAAAAGGAAATTTGGTGGAAACCGATCGCTCTGGCATGGTGGCGGGCTATATCGGGCAAACTGCCAAGAAAGTGGATGAGCTGGTGACAGCGGCATTGGACGGTGTGCTGTTTATTGACGAAGCTTATGCGCTAGTGCCTGCGGAGAGCGGACGTGACTTTGGACAAGAAGCGATCGATATCCTGCTGAAACGGATGGAGGACTACCGCGATCGCTTAGTCGTTGTAGTGGCGGGATATACCGATGAGATGGGTCAGTTTATTGACTCCAATCCGGGCTTGAAGTCGCGATTCAACCGTTACTTCTATTTCAATGATTACAAACCCGATGAACTGCTTGCCATCTTTGAAAAAATGGCGGGCAAAAGCCACTTCAAGCTGATCCCTGAAGCGCAAGCCAAACTGCTGCGGCTGTTTGAAGCGCTGTACGACAATCGCGATAAGAATTTTGGCAATGCCCGCATGGTTCGCAACCTGTTTGAAAAAAGCATTGAGCGGCAGGCAAACCGTTTGGCAGTGCTCTCCGATTTTACCGACGAGGTGCTGACCACCTTGATCCCGTCAGACATTCCGACTGAGTTTTCCAGCGATCGCCTAGGCGATGCAAAGCGAGAGGCTCAGGATTCTCCTGGCTAACCCTACGAAAAAGGGAGCTGCGATGCAACTCCCTTCCGAACCCTAATTGAAGTGAAATCTACAAAAACGAAAGCAATAGCCGAAGGTCTAGCCAGGTAAAAGATTTAGTTGAGATAGTCCAGCTCCAGGGGCGCTTCTTTTTGCAGTCTCTTGCGAATTATGAAAGGTAGAGTCAGCGGCCAGAGCACTGTAGCGATCGCCAGCACCGCCCAGGAAGCGATATGGGTTTTAGGAGTGGTATCGTCTTTCAGAAAAGCATTGAGGAGAAGACCGAAAACTAACGTAGCGCCAGTAAAGTAAAGTGTCATATCTGCTTTCTCCTTCAATTCGTTCTTGATACTCTTATCAAACCATTTGTATCGCCCCAACACACCGCTGGAACCACCGAATTTTTGTAAAGATGCGATCGAATCTTTGAGTTTGAATTTCAGTATTTATTCGGTATATTTTCTAAATCTAAGTAAAAAATACTACGTCCGTAGAGCAAATCGCTAGAGGCTAGGCAAAAGGAAAAAGGGAAGCGATCGAGCTATGGCTAGGGTAATGGGTAAAAAATGCGTCAGTTTCTCCAAATAAATTCGTAGTCCATTACAAACATCAGCTAAGGCTACTCCGTTTGGCTCAGCTTCACAATTCTTTGATATTCGATCGCGATTATTCATCGTTCCTTAATCTCAATGTCTTGACCTTCGATCGAAATTGCGATCGGGGGATGCAAACAGGGAAATTGCATCACATCCGCAGGCGTTTGGGCAGAGGCATTGATTTCTGAATCCAGTGCGCCTGCGAGCTGAAGCGAAACGGCGACGAGTTCTGAACAAAACAAAGCCGAGTAATCCGTCAAATGATCTCGTTGGGTGCGCGTGAAAGCTGCAACTCCAACTTCGATCGCTTGAGTAAAATCATAGGGAATTTGCTGGGCTTCCATTTTCCGCAGCCAGGTCTGCATCGTTGCAATGCCTTCAGCCGTCAAGGGAGTTTTGAGCGATGCCCACCAAAGTTTGCCATCGTAGGTCTTTAGACGCTGGGAAAGCCATTGCATCTGCACCCCTAGCGTGCATTTACCAGTGCCAACACTTGGCAAACTGGCATCCACATGCGATTCCATGATCAGGATCGAGTCTGCCTGAGAAGCTCCCTCGTCCAGCTTTTTCGAGGCATTTGGAAGATCTGTCGAGAAAACGATCGCCACATGCACAAAACAGGAGCGCGTCGCTAGCTTGACCATATCCGAAGGTAGATCTGTGCCGCCGAATGCCAGCACATCGCCAACCTTCAGTTGATTTTGAAGCGCTTCATAAGACAAAACTACAGCTTGATCTGATTGCTTTGACTGAGAAGGTCGGTTTGTAGGGGCTTCGGGCAAATTGGTGTCGGGCACGATGAGAAGGAGCGATCGCAGCTAATTTTTTGGCTAATTTTTTAGCTAATTTTTTGTAAGAGAAGTAAAACCACCATACCAAAACGATCGACCCTTTTGCCAAAATCCCGAAGCGCTCCGCAACTGGGAACGCTTCGGGATCATCATTGCTAAATCATCGTTGCTAGATCATTATTGCTAGGAGTCATCTAGCGCCGTCTGCCGCTCCGGGCGCGCGAACCGCTGCCAAAGCTGCGGCTTGATTTAGGTCTAACCTGGGGACGGCTTGAAGCAGGAGACCGCCGCAGATTGGAAGACCCATAGCCCGATCCAGAAGGACGACTGGTTTGGGTACGACGAGCCGTGGAAGGCACCTGAGAGGGCGATCGCAACTGCCCTGTGGTGCGGAGACGCTGGTTGCGAACGGCAACTGGAGGCGCGCTGTAGCGAGTGCGATAGCTTTCCGCTGCCTGGGTGTAAGTGCGACCATAGCCGCCGTATCCCGTCATCACCACGCCAGGTTGGTAGACAGGCGGGAAGTAATATTGCGGTCTAAATAACAGACTGCCCAGGGCTTGTCCTGCCAAGGCTCCTGCAAAAGGTGTCCAGAAGCTTGGCTCTTGCCGCACCACTGTGACTTGCTGCTTGCCCGTCTGGGGATCAGCTTGCGTCTCAGTAACATTATGAACGTACTCAATGCGGAAGTCTGGGGTTAAATGTAGAGAAGGTTTACTCTGCTCAACTTTTAGGTAATTGCTTTGACCTTTTTTAATTTCATCATCCGTCAATCTTGCCATTTGCAGGTCAGCGGTGCGAAATGCCGAAGATTGACCGGGTGCAGTATTCAACAGCATCAGCGTATATTCACCGTCAATGTCGTTGTAAGATGCCTGCTGCACAGCATAGGTTCCATCCGAAAGGCGAGGACTCTCGGCTAGGGCTGTGGGTTGTGTGGGTTGTTCGGTGGCACGATCGCTAGTGGAATCGCCATAGGAAGAATTGCTGCCGCAGGCAACGGAAGTAAGCAGCAACGTGAGCGCGATCGAAACGGCGAAAAGTCTACGAAACATGGATTTTGAGTGGCTAGGTGGTTTTAGGTTACGGTTCATAGCTTAGAGCGGAATCAGTTCTGGATAGTGCAAAACCAAATCATCGTCAGTTAATTCATCGCCAAGCTGGGCAGGAGAATAATGAACCTGGATGGCGCGAAGTCTGTGGTCATAGTGCAGATTGATGATGGCTTGGAGTCCAGCCCGGAGAGCGCTGAGGCTAGCAAGGTCGGTTTCCAGGGCGGGAGCTTCTCCATCGCAGGCGATCGTCAACATCACGACTACATTTTGAGTGATTGGGACAGTTAGCGGCACGTCTGCTTCACCAAAGCTGCTGCCGTAGCGTTGAGCAGAGTCAGTGAACAACTCAGTCAGATAAGCTTCGGCATCCCCTTCATCGTAGAAAACATCGCCTTCGTTGGAGGCAGATTGCCAATAGGTATCGAGCTGCAAGAGATTTTGGCAAATGTCTACTAATCCCTCGCCCAATGTATCTAGAGACTCTGTGTCGGGATCGTCCTCAGAGTCGATCGCCTGTTGGGCAGCGCGATTAAGAGTGCCCAGCAAGGGCGCGACTTCATTGCCTGCAAGATGCACAAACAATCGACAGACGACAATTTGGGTCTTGCCACTCATTTGGTTTAAGCGATCACGCCAAGCCGCCATTCCTTTCTCCCCTCTGAATAGTTGCTTCGTCAACCTGAATGAGACTGTTCATAGACTAAACGTGGATGACTTCAAAACCGTCTATCTATAGATCTAAACGCTTGCAGGTAATCCTTTAGATGCGGATTCCTGGGGTTCACCGAAGTTCGGTTGGACTTGTAAAGAAACCCGAAGTATGTGACTAAAGATGGAAGTTAGTCCTACTAGTTCCTCGATAGCATGAATCAAGGCAATAGGATAATTTTGACATGGCTATAGTTAATTTTTCGACAACCCAGACAAGCAATCCCCTCAGCACAACTGGCAGTTCTTCAAATAGTTTATTGGGTTCCAGTTCATCAAGTTCTAGCAGTACATCGAGCAGTTTTTTAAGCAGCAGCAATACTGGAACTGGATTTAGTAACACTTCAACCAACAGCAGTAGCTTATTTAATAACACTATTTCTGGTAACACTAGTAATACTTCTGGAATACTCAATAGCTCGAATCTGAGCAATACTAACACCATTTATAATGGAAACAATTTTGGCGGCTTAAACAGCAGCAATAATCTGACTTCGATCGGCAATACAAGCAATCTGAATCAGACTGGCTCTAGCAATGTTGGTAATACTAGCAACACAATTTTTGCAAATAACTCAAATAGGGTTGGTGCGACAAACGGTTTAGGTCAGTTCAATAACAATAGCTCAAGCGGCACAAACTCTAGCGGTACAGGTTTCAGCAATACAAATCTTGCAGGTGGTTCTGGCGGCAATGGCTCAAATCTTCAGATTGGCGCGATCGGCAACGCGTTGAACGGTCAGCAGAATGGAGCAGAGCAAACTCAGGTGCGGGTCAGGGGAAATAGTCAAAACAATCGCTTAACTGGAAAGCAGACTAACGATCTACTGACTGGACTAGGCGGTAATGATACGCTCGAAGGCGCTCAGGGCAATGACACCTTAAGCGGAGGTTCTGGTGATGATTTGCTTCAGGGCGGAGTGGGTCAAGATCAAATACTGGGCGGTGCTGGGAACGATCGCCTCTACGGCAACCGGGGCAATGATCTCCTGATAGGTGGAAACGGCAATGATGTGCTGATTGGGGGAGCAGGCAACAACACGCTGACGGGAGGAAACAACCAGGACATTTTTGGGTTGGAAGCGGATGGAAAAGCTATCATCACCGATTTCCAGCAAGGTCTAGATCAACTTTTGCTGCCCGCAGGCGTTAGCTCGACCGACCTGAAGATCGAGCAGCAGGGACGCGATACGATCGTCAGTTTGGGCAAAGATGCCTTAGCAACGCTGATTAACACCAGAAGCTCCAGTTTGACTGCTAGTAGCTTTACCACTAGCAGCGCGATCAACGGCTGATCTGCCGCGCAGCTAGAACAGACTTAAGCTCAACTGTGTCGCTAGTGCCTCGATCAGCGCTAGCGCCGCAACTGGATTGCCGATCGCATCCAAGGCAGGGCTATAGCTGGCGATCGCGCCTCTTCCGGGGACAATAGTGAGTAGCGCACCGCTAATTCCAGACTTGATAGGTAGCCCAATCTGGATCGCATAACGGCTAGAAGCTTCGTAGAGTCCGCAGGTCAACATTAGCGCATTGACGATCCGACGATGCGTAGGTTGTATGGTGTTGCGATCGTGCGACAGTAGCAGTCCTAGCTTGGCTAGCTCCACTACTGAAACGGATAGGCAGCAAATTCGCTCGTAGGTATCCAGCGCTATTTCTGACTCTTCAAGATAGCCGGATTGAACCAATAGGTCTGCAAGCGCTTGATTAGTGCCGCGTCCTGCCGACTGCACAGAAGTCAGCATGGCTTCGTCTAGCTGGAGCTGGCAGTTTGCCTGCTGGCTGAGCCAGTTACAGAGCGCGAGGCAGCGGTTTTGTCCTGTCTTTCCAGGCAACTTTCCTGCTAGGGTGATTGCGCCGCTGTTAATCATCGGATTGCGCGGATATCCTTTGTCTGTCGCTAATTGCCCTAGGGAATTGAACGAGCGATCGGAGGGTTCTGTTCCCACCCATTGAAAAACCGAGTCACTGCCAAATTTTTCTAAGAGATACAGCAAAGTGAAGGGCTTGATCACGCTCATGAGTGGAAAAACATGACCGATCTCACCTGCGCTAAGAATCTGCTGGGGCGTATGGACTTGAACGGCTAGCCAGCTTGGATTGACGGATTTTAAGAGAGGGATGCGATCGACAATTCGCCCCGAAGCCGCTCTAGTTTTCGCCTGTTTCACCCAGTCGGCAAGTTGAATTGGGTCAAGCTGATCCAAACCGCTCATGACTCGACTTCGGATAGCTTTAGCCAGCGCTCTGTTGCAGTGTCGATCGTTGCATTCAGCTCTGCTAGCCGTTCGGACAGCTTTTTCACCTCTGTGAAACCGGAAGGCGGCTTATGATAGAGTGTTTTCTCGATCTCCTGCTTTTCGGCTTCCATTGCCGGAATCTGAGTTTCTAGCTTTTCTAGTTCCCGCTTCTCTTTGTAGGAAAGCTTGCCTTTTTTAGACCCGCTGGAAGATGGCGGCTCAGCGGTAGCAGTCTCTAATTTTTTACTGACAGGTTCTGCGTCCTTGCTCTCCTGATCCTCGTCTTTTTTATGCTCTAAATAGACCGAATAGTTGCCAGGGTATTGCCGCAGTTCGCCGCCCGGTTCAATGGCAAAGATGCGGTCTACCGTGCGATCGAGGAAATAGCGATCGTGCGATACCACAATCACGCAGCCGTTAAATTCTTCTAGATATTCCTCTAGCACCGACAGGGTTTGGACATCTAGATCGTTGGTTGGCTCGTCCAGAATCAGGACATTGGGAGCCATCAGCAAGACTCGCAGCAGGAATAGCCGCCGCCTTTCGCCGCCGGAGAGTTTCTGAAGCGGCGCGTACTGCTGATTGGGCGGGAATAGGAAGCGCTCCAGCATTTGGGAGGCGGTGATCACGGAGCCATCCGAGGTCTTGACTAACTCTGCGGTTTCTTTGAGATAGTCAATCACCCGCTGCTCTGGATTGACCATCAAATCGTCTGAGTGTTGATCGAAGTAGCCAAAGTGGATCGTGCTGCCGATTTCAACCGTTCCGGCATCGGGCGGAATTCGTCCGGTAATAATGTTCATCAGCGTAGTTTTGCCTGCGCCGTTGCTGCCGATGATGCCAATCCGGTCTTCTGGATTGAATTCGTAGGTGAAGTCGCTGATCAGCGATCGCCCGTTATAAGCTTTGCTGATGTGTTGCAGCTCAATCACCTTTTTGCCAATCCGCCGCCCGACTGTAGAAATTTCGACTTTGCCCTGCGTTTGCTTGAATTCTTTGCCCTGCATCCCTTCGATGCGCTGGATTCTGGCTCTCTGCTTGGTGCTGCGGGCTTTGGCTCCACGCTGAAGCCATTCCAGTTCGCGCCGCAATACGCCGCGATGTTTGCGCTGCGTGTTGACCTCGGATTCTTCGGCAAGCGCTTTTTTCTCTAGATAGTAGGAATAGTTGCCGTCATAGCTGTATAAGTCGCCGCGATCGATCTCCAGAATCCGGTTGGTGACGCGATCGAGGAAGTAGCGATCGTGGGTGATTAGCAGGAGCGCGCCTCGAAAGCGATTCAGGTAGTCTTGCAGCCACTCGACCGACAGGGCATCCAAATGGTTTGTGGGTTCATCCATTAGCAGCACATCTGGATCGGACAGCAAGGCTGCCGCTAAAGCGATCCGTTTGCGATAGCCGCCTGATAGGTCGCCAATTTTTGCCTCGAAATTTTCGATGCCTAATTTGGTCAGAATCACTTTGGCGTTGGTTTCTAGCTCCCAAGCGCCGATCGAGTCCATCCGCTGCATCAGGGTGGACAACTGCGCCATCAGCGGATTTTTGTCTGAAGCTTGGTTTGGATCGGTTGTCTGGTGGGCAAGCCGAGCCGAAAGTTCTTCATACTGCCGCACTAAAGCCATCTGCTCACCGCTGTCGGCAAACACTTGCTCCAGCACGGTATGATTCTCGTCCATTTCTGGCTGCTGCGGCAGATAGACGACTCTGGCGCTGGAGTTGACCCACAGTTCGCCACTGTCGATCGGCTCTTGTCCGGCAATCATTTTCAGCAGGGTGGACTTGCCGGAGCCGTTCGTCCCAATTAGCCCCACTTTGTCCGCTTCGTTGAGGCTAAAGCTGGCACCTTTGAGGATCTCTTTGATGCCGAAGTCTTTTGTAACCGATTGCAGATTGAAAAGGCTCATTGGCAGAAGGTGCGATCGCGGGGTTGCTCGATTCAGCTTACCAAATTTCCTTAGAGGTAGGGGGCTGAACCGATCCGCATACTCAGATCCAGCCAAGTCGATCGCGTGATCGGGGCGCTGCTAGAAATATAGTCCACGCCCGTTTCTGCCACTGCGCGAATGGTGTTGAGGGTGATATTGCCCGATGCCTCAATCTTGATCCGATCGCTCACCGCCCGAATCCGCTGGACTGCCTGCTGCATTAGCGCCAGCGGCATATTGTCTAGCATGATAATGTCTGCTCCCTGCTGCAAAGCTTCTTCCACCATTTCCAGCGATTCGGTTTCAACCTCGATCGTCAGCGGATAGGGAATCCGATCGCGAATCTGGGCGATCGCAGCGGCAATTCCACCAGCGGCGGCGATGTGGTTGTCTTTAATCATGACTCCATCATCCAAGCCCATGCGATGATTCACTGCTCCACCGACTTGCGTCGCATATTTTTCTAAAATTCGCAGTCCCGGCGTGGTTTTGCGGGTGTCTACTAGCTGCGTGGGCAGATCTGCGATCGCAGAGGCGTATTGGTGCGTCGCGGTTGCAATCCCGCTCAACCGCATTGCCAAATTCAAAGCCACTCGTTCGCCCGTCAGCAATGCTGCTAGTGAGCCTTGAAGCTGGGCGATCGGCTGACCCGACTCGCACCAGTCTCCTTCGGTGACTTTCGGCAAAAACTGCATTTGCGGATCGAGCAGTTGAAACACGCGGGCAGCGATCGGCAGTCCGGCAATCACACCCGCCTCTTTCACAATCCATTCAGCCTGACCGGGCTGAGCGCTAGCATTGAGGGATTGAGTCGTGCGATCGCCTCGACCGATATCTTCTAGCAGCCAGTCTTGCAGCAGGCGATCGAGGATCAAAAACGGCGGCAGTACGGCAAATTTGGGATTCATGGACTAGTTATACGCCCTGTGGAACTTGAGATTTAGCTTTATAGGTGGCTAAATACTGAGACAAGATTTTGGTTGCCTCTGCCTCTGAATCCAGCCGATAGCGCACCATGTACAGGAAAGGCTTGACGCGCACCTCATTTTTGGTCGCTGGCTCCCAAATACTCAAAACAACTCCCCCTTCGACGGGGGCAATATTGTATTTGAGCAGGTGAGGGGTACTAGGCGACTGCATATTGGGCGGATTGTGCTAGGCAATGATGGGCTAGGCAGCTACAGGCTGGGCGATCGGGGCGATCGAACCAGTGGAGCCTTTAAGAGCCTATCTGAAAACCTATGCTGAGGTAAGATGGGCAATGCCCACCTTACCTCAGGTTGAGCTATGTGAAGATTGTCCTTCCTAGCCGCTGCCTAGGACAAGTCACCACTAGATCAGCCACCTACCGAGAAGAGGATCATGACCAAGACGGACAGCAATAGTCCGGGGCTTAGCATGAGGATCAGGGTTACAAATTCATGGGATTCCATCGGGCGCTCCTTGCTTGCAGTCTCTCGACTTTTCAGTATCTCTCTAGAGAATAGCGATCGCCACCGCCCTCTAGGAGAATTTTCCAGAATCCCTTTAGAAGTTTTGCTGAAGCGCGATCGCCTGGCTCAGAATCGATTCATAATTTGATACATTGGTACTGGATACGCCTGTACTGAATGGTTACAGGTGGTTGACTGATCCAGAGTACTGTGCTAGACGCTATAGGTAGGCAAATTGTGATCGAAATTCGCTAAAAATTTCTAGATATAGCTTTCAAGATCAGCTACTCTTATCTCAGCCTTGCTATTGGTTTGAGAACTATGTCTTTTGTTGGTCTACATACCCACAGTGATTACAGCCTGCTAGACGGTGCGAGCCAGCTCCCTGAACTCGTCGATCGCGTGGTTGAGTTGGGGATGCCGGCGATCGCCCTGACGGATCACGGCGTGATGTATGGGGCGATCGAGCTGCTGAAGGTCTGCAAAGCCAAGGGCGTGAAGCCGATCGTGGGCAACGAGATGTATGTGATTAACGGCGACATCACCAAGCAAGAGCGACGACCCCGCTATCACCAGGTTGTGCTTGCCAAGAATACGCAGGGCTATAAGAACCTGGTCAAGCTGACTACCATCTCTCATCTCCAAGGGACGCAGGGCAAAGGCATTTTTTCGCGCCCCTGCATCAGCAAGGATCTGATTGAGCAATATCGCGAAGGGCTAATTGTCACGAGCGGCTGTCGAGCCGGGGAAGTGCCCCAGGCGATCTTGCAGGGCAAGCCAGAAATTGCGCGGCGGGTGGCGCAATGGTACAAGGATCTCTTTGGCGGTGATTATTATATCGAGCTGCAAGATCACGGCTATCAGGAAGACCGGATTATTAACGTCGAGCTAGTGCAGATTGCGCGAGAGCTGGATCTTCAGATCATTGCAACCAACGATTCTCACTACACTACTTGCAACGACGTAGACTCGCATGATGCGCTGCTCTGCATTCAAACGGGCAAGCTGATCACCGAAGAGAAGCGGCTACGCTACAGCGGCACAGAGTTTCTCAAATCGACCCAGGAGATGAAGGATCTGTTTCGGGATCACCTGACGGATGAGGTGATTGAAGAGGCGATCGCCACCACGCTGCAAGTGGCAGACAAAATTGAAGAATACAGCATCATGGGCAAGCCCCGAATTCCGGAATACCCAATTCCAGAGGGCTACACGGCTTTTAGCTACTTTGAAGCAGTCACCCGCCAGGGGCTAATCGAACGCTTTGAGCTGCAAACCTTTGAGGAGGTGCCGCAGCACTATCAGGAACGGCTAGCCTATGAGCTGGACATGATGGTGAAGATGGGTTTTGCGGGCTACTTTTTGGTGGTTTGGGATTACATCAAGTTTGCCAGGGATCATGGCATTCCCGTGGGACCAGGGCGCGGCTCGGCGGCGGGTTCGCTGGTTGCCTATGCGCTAAAGATCACCAATATTGACCCGGTGCATCATGGGCTGCTGTTTGAGCGATTTCTCAACCCAGAACGGTTTTCGATGCCAGATATTGATACCGATTTCTGTATCGATCGCCGCGATGAGGTGATCAAGTATGTGACCGAGAAGTATGGGAGCGATCGCGTTGCCCAAATCATCACCTACAACCGCATGACCTCCAAGGCGGTGCTGAAGGATGTGGCGCGGGTGCTGGATATTCCCTACGCCGAATCCGACAAAATGGCGAAGCTGATCCCGGTGTCGCGCGGCAAGCCTGCCAAACTGAAGAAGATGATTTCGGCGGACACGCCCTCGCCGGAGTTCAAAGAGAAGTACGACACCGATCCCAGGGTGCA
>JBBSFA010000010.1:0-12859 GCA_038239185.1 Elainellales cyanobacterium
AATGCGATCGGTTCCCATTTGCATCGACTGAAAGACATGAGGCAGGTCAGACTGTAAAAACTCTAGATCGATCTCCTTCAGTTTTTCTTGAATGGTTGGTGTTGGCTGGGACTGGTGTTGATAGAGTTCAATTAGCTCTATCAAATCGCGGGTAGAAGTCTGAGCATAGCTGATGTTTCCGTGAATAAAATTCACTGGGTTATTAATTTCATGAGCGACTCCTGCGACCAGTTGACCCAAGCTAGACATTTTTTCAGCTTGAACCAATTGCGCCTGAGTTTGGCGCAAGTTTTGCAGCGTAGCTTGCAATTCTGCGGTTCGAGCTTCAACGCGCTCTTCCAATTCTGCATTCGTCGCTTCGAGTTCAGTAAACGTCTTCCGCAGTTGCTTAGCCATCTGATTAAATGACTGCGCTAGAGTGCTAATCTCCTCGACTTTATTGACTTCTGCGAGTTGATCTAAATCTCCAGTCGCGATCTTTTGGCTGGCGCGACTTATTGCCAAAATGGGTTTAGCAATCCACCCAGACGTATAAAACCCTAACGCGGTTGTTAATACCAGCGTGACTAAACAGAGAACGACGGTTATGGTGGTATTCGCGTTGATTTGAGCCATGAAATCCGATTCAGGCATAATTACAACGACGAGCAAATCTAGCCCAAATTTGTCTTTCCAGGGCAGAAGCCGGGTAAATTGGCGATCGTGATTGATGTCAAACACAAGGTCTTGCTTCGTTTGAATCGCCTGAAAACTGCCAAATCGCTGCTGCAAGTACCTAGCCGTGGCTTGAATGGATGGATCGCCGTGCTCAAGCACACTCAGCCGCTCAATCTTACTGTTTACTAATTTGAACGGTTTATTCTCGGTCGAATCAGCAATAAGCAATCCACTGCGCTCGATGACAAACACTTTTCCAGAAGCGCCAACGTTGATTCCTTGTAGGATCTTGCTTAGATCCGTTAAACGGTAATCGGTTCCTAAGACACCCAACAGGTTGTGATTCGCATCATAAATAGGATAGTTGGCAGAAACCGCAATATATCCTTCTATGCCTGGAAATACATCTGTTTTTGACCAAATGGGCTGACCCGCCTGTACCGTTTCTGTATACCATTTTTCTTTTAGTGGGTCAAATTCCAGAGCATCTAGCAATTGGGTGAGCCGCCCCTGATTATTTGATCCATAGACTTGCACTTTTCCCAGCGTATCTAGGTTGATCACAATGCCCTGCGCTGGCATCCAACGACCTGCCCCTACCCCTAATCCGGTCTGAGCATCGTAGCCGACCCAGTTGATTGCAGGGAATGTTTTTGCCTCCTGCCAGAAAAATTGACTTGCCTGCTCCACGTCTTCAGGGTTTAACAAGCCAGACTGAATGGCGGATGCATTGATTTGATTAATTTGATGGGGTAGCTTCAGGTACATATCAAGGTACTGCTCAACCCGATCGCTCGTTTCTTGCTCAAGCTGTGCAGCCAGTTGATAAACCGATTTCTGTCCACTTCTAAACGACAAGTATCCTACTAACCCAACTGCTGCAAAAGTTTGCACTACGAATGGAACAATCAAAATCCAGCGGAGCTTCAGGGGTTTTAGGAGGCGACTAGGCATCGATCGGTGTTTCTGCACAGTCTGATTGCCCTACTTGGTAAAGATTTGACCCGCCTATTATTCCCACACATTCTTCTACCTTCACACTACGACTATTGATGGGCAATTAGCGCTAACCCACATAAAGGCAGGAACACTCTCAACAGAGAAATTTACACTATACGTACTCGGTAAAAATATAGAAGTTCTCCGTATTTTTACTGAGCCTACGCATTTTACGCAACCGTTAATATGCGGTTTATTTTCACAAAAATGGATAAAGTTTTGTTTAATGACTCAAGTTATGTTATTCCTATAGATAGATTTACTGAGTTGAGCAAATAGTGTATCCGGATAAATACGGAACGTAAATGCCAGCGCTTTCATCAGGGAGCAGTAGATTCTAACTCGCTACCATTCATTAGAAGATTTCCATGAAAGCTGTACTGGATTTAATTCAAAAGCGGAAGCAGGAATTTGAGCAAATTCCTCTGATGAAGTTCATGCAAGATCAAAACATTGATCCTCGCCAGCGGCTAGCTTGGGCACCTTGCCTCGCGCCATTCGCGATGAATTTCAAAGATTTTAACCGCAAGGTGCTCTATCGTGAACCTGCGAATACGCTGCTTCAGCGGCTTCTGAACGAGCACACCGAGGAAGATGGTCGTCACTGGGTTTGGTTCCTGCAAGATCTAAAACTCTTGGGATTTGATCAAATCTGTAGCTACACCGAGGCAATGCGGTTTCTGTGGGGCGACGAAACCCAGAAAACTCGCCAGCTCTGCATTGATTTGTTTGGCATGTGCGCCTTGGAAGACGATTTGATCATGAAGCTGATTGTGGTGGAAGCGATCGAAGCAACGGGGAACGTTGCGCTGTATGAAACAGCCGAAGTTTCCAAAGAGCTAAAGAAAATCACCCACAAGCAGCACCCTTATTTCAGTGCGTCTCACTACGCAGTTGAAACAGGTCATGTGCAATCTGATCTCAGCCACGAGGATATTGAAACGCTGCTGCTGGGGATTGAGCTGACGGAAGCACAGCGGCAGAAAGCCTTTGTTTTAGTAGACAGAGTCTTTTCTGCGTTTACGGATTCGATGGATGAAATGTTGACCTTTGCTCAAAATCATCCGTTTGATCAGCCATTCATTACCAAGAAGACGCTGAGCGAGGGTGATCTCGCAAAAGTTATGTAGGGCAAACGGTTCTGATCATCGTAATCCGCGAAGCGATCGCCTCACAACCTGTGAGGCGATCGCTTACCTTATTCCCCTTCTGATTTAGGAACTAAATCAGCTTGCCCTAGTCATTAGGGAAAGCTGGCATATAGATATATCAAGCGGTTGGGGAGAAATACCTTCCTATCGGCTCCAGTTTGCCATGCTCAGCGCGTAGGCTATCAGGAGAATTTATGGCTTCCTCTTCAGACCAAGGTTTCGCTCCCACTCATGATCTCACGTTCCGCAATCGTCAGGCAATCCAGACGAGCAACTCTTTTAATAAACATCAAGAGATCAGTCAGCGCAAGTCGCGGCAAAGAGCTTCAGATAAAGGCAATTTAAGCAGCAAAGGATTTCAATTTCTCAAACCCTATCTGCAAGTTCAATCTTCAGGCAACCAAACGCTGGGCGGCAACACGATCGGCAATGCACAAAGCTTGGGCAATCTCAGTGGCAAGGTTGCCTATAGCCGCAACGACAGCGTCGGCAGCAGCAACCTCAGCGACTTCTACAAATTTACGCTCTCCAAATCCTCTGACTTTGGGGTGAAGCTGAGCAAGCTGACGGGCAATGCCGATCTGTGGCTGCTCAAGTCCAATGGCGATCGCCTTTCCAAGTCCACCCGCAGCGGCACTAAAAATGAAAGCCTGAGTGGGCGCTTAAAGGCGGGCACCTACTACATTCAGGTCGCCACCGAAGACAACGCCGCCAGCTATTCTCTGGATCTGAAAGGATCAGGCAAAGCGAGCGATGCTGGAAACAGTCAGGCTGCCGCTTTGGATGCTGGAAACCTAAGCCGCACTCAACGCCGTTACAAAGGGCAAGTCGGCAGTAATGATACAGACGATTATTATCGGGTTGATTTGTCAGAGGGCGGTAATTTTAAGGCGATCGCCAGCGGCATCAGCGGCGATATCGATTTGCAGTTGTTCAACGGCAGCGGTGTTCAGCTTTCTAAATCAACAGGCAACGGCGGCGCTAACGAGTCGCTGAGCCAAAATATAGCAGCAGGCACATACTACGTCCGGGTATCGCCCTTTAGCAACAACACATCCAATTACACGCTGGATCTGTCTTCTAACTACACAGGCAAACAAAACGATCTGGTTTCGCCTACGCAGAATCCCACTCCCATCTCCAATCCCGGCTCCAATCCTGGCTCCAGCGGCGGCTCCAACCCTACGCCTAACCCTACGGGCGATCCCGGAAACTCACTGAGTGGTGCTGAAGTCAAATCTTCCGCAACCTTCTCGCGCACCCAACAGGTCAGCAAAGATGACCCTGATTTTTATCGATTCAACGTCAGTCAATCGGGCGTGTTCAAGGCAGATTTGACAGGTCTTTCAGGCGATGCCGATGTCAAGCTGATTCAGGATAAAAATAACAGCGGGACGATCGATCAGGGTGAAATACAAGCATGGCAATGGGAATGGGGAAACACTAACGAATCGATTCGTAAATTCCTCCAGCCTGGCACATATTTCGTGGAAGTGAATGGCTTTGCTTCCACAATGAAGGACTACACGCTCAATACTAACTTCGCGCCACAAGCCACCGACGATCGCAAGTTTTCGATTAACTTCAACTACCAAAATGGCGTGAGCACAGCCGTTAAAGATGCCCTGAATCAGGCGGCTAAAACCTGGGAAAGTGTCATCCCCTACAGTAGTTTCAACGGCGCACATGCGCTCAACATTAACGTGACGGGCGTGGATAGTGCCCAACAGTGGTTGGCAGCCGCCAAAAATACGAACGGGCAAACGGATGCGAAAGGGAACTGGATGCCGACCACGGGCGAGATGAAGATCAACACTAGCTACACGGGCACTTTCGACAACAATCCTCAATATCTCAAAGATATTGTGACGCATGAAATGGGTCATGTGCTGGGAATTGGCACTCTATGGGAAACGCATGGACACAGCTTGATAAATAACTCAACCAATGCTTACCAAGCCGACAGCTACGCTGGGAAAGCTTATGGAGAAGTTTTGGGAACCTATGCGCCCACCGCAGTTCCCGTAGAGGCAGGCACTCATGGACACTGGGACGAGAATACGTTCGGCGCGGAGTTGATGACTCCTTATGCTGAAAGTGTGGGTACTAAGCTGCCGCTGAGCGAGATCACGGTTGCCTCACTGCGGGATATTGGCTGGAATGTCAACTATGGCGCAGCCGAAAACTATTCAGTGTAGGGTTGATTTTCAATGAAAATCAAATATTGAGAATTAAAAGGGCAAAGGAGCTTAGCTCCTTTGCCCTTTTAATTCTCAGGCTATCGGCTATCGGGCGACAGGTGCGGCGGTGAAAATCTGGCGAAGCGACTGGGTATATGACCGTAAGCGATCGCTCTGCTCTGGGCTAATTCTGGCGTGGATCTCAGTTTCCAACTGTTTCAGCATCGATTCGACGAGCTGCCACTGCACTTCGATGCTCGGAAACACCGCTATGCAAAGCGGAAATAGCTCTTGCTCGATCGCCGACATATTGTTTTCCAAAACACACAGCCACAAATATCCCTGGAACATATTGAGATCTCTCAGGGTTGATGTTGCCACATCCCGATTTTTTAAGCCACCGCGACGGCTCTGGTGATTGGGTTGGGTTCGCAGCGCATGATCATAAACCGCCTGGGCGATCGCATAGCTTTGTCCTAAAAGCTGCTCGATCAAAGCGATCGTCTCAGAATTAGCGGGGTAACTTGCGGCGGCTGCACAAAGGCGCTGCCACGGAATGCAAGATTGCTCTTCTATAAATTTAAAATAAGGGCTGAGCAACACTTGTTCACAAACGGTAAGCTGCTTTAGAATTGCCTTCGTGCTCAGGTGAAAGCTGGTGGTGATAAATCCAATGATTCGCGAGTCTGCCGCAGCTAAATGGTGGGATTGAAGATGCAAAAGAACTGGCTCTATCTCTGTTGCCAAGGTCTGCACGGCGGGCAAAGTCAGAGAAGATAGCGCAAGTTTGCTAAACAAAGTACTAGATGTATCAATGAAGCGCAGGTAGTAACTCGGCGGCGGCTGACTGGCATAAACATCCAACGTCTTTCCGTAAACCTGCACCACAGACTGCGAAATCCGGCGGGCATCTGCCAAATTCACCACGTTAGGAATATAAGACAGCAAATTATGCGTTTCTAGCCCTGCCCGCTCGCAGTTGACTTGAAGCAGTTGTCGCACTTTTTTGACGGTCTTACTTCTGCCCTGGATGGAGGCAGCATCCACAAGCGCCTCAGTCGGGAACTGACCGCGCTCAACAGGCAGCGTGGATAAATCAGGTAAATAACGAGCTGTCCAAAGTTTGATGAGCCGATTGGCAGCAGCGGTGTCTGCCACTTTAGCAGTCTTCAACATGTTTTCTTCCCGATTTTAGACTCTCAATGAGCGACTCTCAAGTGACAACTCTTCATACCATGACCCCAAGCGGTATTAGCGATCTCAAGTGATTCCTAGCCATGACCGACATTTTCACGGATAGATACTATTACCCTCTCAATAGACTTAACGTAACAGAACGTTTATCATCCGGTAGTTTCTAAAAGACATCCAAATAATAAAATTGGGTAGCTGCTTGGCAGCCTATTGGGGCAGAAAGATTGCGGTGAATTGATGGATTTCGCGACTAACTTTATGTGTTCTTCACACAATCTTGTTAAGCTTTTAAGGCAATTAAAACTAATTTTGAGTAGTACCATCTGCTCCGCATCTACCAGAGGAAGCTTCATCGGATGGTCGCCTAATGCCAACCGTGCGATCGCGCGATTGGAATGAAGTTTGTGCAAAATTTTAGAAATCAGCCCTTGCCCAACTGAAGAGGCATCTGATTTTTGAGAGCGCTGGCGTGAATAAACGCCGATCAGAAAATATTGATTCAAAATATTGATTCAATCGAACCAAATGCATCCGGAAGATGCATGACTTTGCTTGCTTTACTTAAAGTGAAACTAGGAGTTAACGTATGGCGATCGATACTGGAAAACTTGGATACATTCTGCAAACCTTTGTCACAGGTACCCCCGACATTCAGGGTGCAGCCGTAGTGACACCAGATGGATTGCCGCTTGCCGCAAATTTACCGGGAAGCATGGATGAGGAGAAAGTTTCCGCCATGTCTGCTGCCATGCTGTCGTTGGGTGAGCGAATTGGCGTAGAGCTAGCCAGAGGATCGATCGATCGAATTTATATGGAGGGCAGTGAAGGCTTCAGCATCTTGACTAGCTGCGGCTCAGACGCAGTATTTTTGGTGCTGGCTAGTAAAACCGCCAAACAAGGGGTATTGCTGCTAGAGATCAAACGGGCGGTATCGGATTTGCGCCAAGTCTTAGCTTAAGGGCTGCATGAAGCACTAAACTCATTCAACGCCCGATCGAAGTTGTCGATCGGGCTTGACCCTTTGTCGCGGTGAACCACTTGGAGCGAGCCATGGCTGGAGAACGATCGCAGTCTCTATTTTATTTTCGCAACGCTGCGCCGCGTCAGGTGGAATATGAGACGGCAGCCCGTTGGTTTGAGCATCCCCTGCCAACCCTATCGCCCTTACAGCAACTACCGCCCGATTTGAAGCGGTTTGTGGGACGACAGGTGAAATCGGAGGATGCGATCGGGGTGATGCAACAGGCATTGCTGGATACCTCGATTGTGGCGATCGGGGGACAGGCAGGCGTGGGCAAATCAACGCTGGCAATTCATCTGGCGCACCAGCTCCAGCCGCAATTTCCAGATGCCCAGCTCTATATCAATCTGCGGGGGCAGGAAGCCCAGCCGATTCAGCCGATCCAAGCACTAGGCTATTTTCTGCGATCGCTGGGCGTGGAAGCCTCTACCCTACCAGCCGATTTAGCCGATCGATCGCGTTTGTTGCAGCAGTATCTCCGCAACAAACGCACCCTAATCTTGTTAGACAATGCCGCAGACGAAGCGCAAGTGCGATCGCTGATTCCCGGCGGCAGTTGTGCCGTCTTGATCACCAGCCGCAAGCGTTTGACTGAGCTACCCGATACAACGCTGATCGATTTAGCCGAACTGTCGGAATCTGCCGCCCTAGAACTGCTGCAACTGGAGATCGGTGCAGAAGATCTGCAAGCAGACCTGAAGATCAGCATGAGCGCCGTCAATCTCTGCAATCGGTTACCGCTTGCCCTTTCCCTCTTCGGCAAGCTATTCCAGCAGCAGGCTCGACCTATTTTTAAAGCCGCAGTAGAACGGTTGAGTGACGAACGCCAGCGATCGAAACAACTTCGACTCAGCCATGCAGATGTACGGGGTTGTTTTAACTTAAGCTATGAACTCTTAACTGGCTCAGCCGCGAGACTGCTGCGGCTGCTGGGGCTGTTGAGCGAAACCACGTTTTCGCTGCCGCTAGCGACCGTTTTGCTAGAGCTAGAATCCGAAGCGACCGAGGCAGCAGTTCGAGAGCTAGTGGGGTTTCAGCTCCTGCAACCTGCAACGGGCGATCGCTACCGCTTTACCCACGATCTCATTCGGCTGCTGGCGCGGGGGCAATTAGCCGTTGAGGAATCCGCTGAAGCAAGGCAGGCAGCCCGACTGCGGGTTTGTCAGTGGCTCCTCGACAATGCCAAACGGATGGATCTGGGGCTGAGTTCTGCCGCCGCTTCGCAAATGGCGATCGTGCTGGCTCGCCGGAGCCGTCAGTCGTCTGCCCAAGCGCCAGCGATCGCTGCCACTGCCCTACACTGGTTTGAAACGGAACGGCTGAATCTGCTGACAGCGGTTGAGTGGGCAAATCAAGCTGGAGCTTGGAACCTAGTCTTTCAGTTTGCGGAAGTGCTGATGTCGTTCTTGAAGCTGCACCAGCATTGGGCAGATTGGGAGCACATCAATGCGTTGGCTTTAGAAGCCGCTCGGCAGCTAGACGATCGCCCGCAAGCCGCCAGCCTGCTGAATAATCGCGGCAATGCTTATTTTTGCCAAAGCCAGTGGCAAAAAGCTAGAGAGAGCTATGAGCAAAGCTTAGCGCTGTCTGCCGAACTGCGAACCTCTAACCTGCAAGCAGATGCCACACCGTACCTGCCCTACGCCCAAACCCTGGGGAATCTAGGCATTCTCTATCTTCAAGAAGGAGATCTTGAAAAAGCCACCAGCCTCTGGCAGACTGCCTTAACCAGCTTGCCGCCGGACTCTCAGGCGCAGCAGCAACTCAAAAAATGGATGCAGTCGATCGATCGCCCCCTTTGGCAACACGTAAACAGCAGCGATCGGGCTGCAACTCCCAGCCGATGGCAGTCGATCGGGGAGGCATTTCGGCGCTGGCTGATCGAGTAATGCTCAAAAAGTAAGATCCGAACAGCGATATCCAGCAAGTTTTCGCTAGATTTAAAGTCTTCACTCAGAAATTCCCACCCCTATCGTGAAAAAAGTTTTGGTAATTGTGCATCAGGAAACCTCTAACCCTGGATTAGTGGGTCAACTGCTGCAAGAACAAGGCTACGCGCTCGATATTCGCTGTCCGGCGATCGGGACTCCCCTGCCTGATCCCAAAACTGAATATATAGAAAACTATGCTGGAACCGTCGTTTTTGGTGGTCCAATGAGCGCCAATGATGATCAGACTTTGCCCTTTATCCAGGCAGAGTTAGAGTGGATTTCGATCGCGCTAGAGTCTGACAAGCCGTATCTGGGAATCTGTTTGGGAGCGCAGCTCTTAGCCAGAGCGTTAGGGGCAACGGTTGCGCCCCATCCCCAAGAGCTGCGTGAAATTGGCTATGCGCCAATTCGACCCGTCGCTAATCCGCTAGCGGAGCTACATCAGGTTTACCACTGGCATAAAGAGGGGTTTGAGCTGCCACAGGGGGCAACGCTGCTGGCAACGGGCGAGGTTTTTCCCAACCAAGCCTTTGTGTATGGCAATTTCGCCTACGGCTTGCAGTTCCATCCAGAGATTACCCGCACGATGATCGATCGCTGGACTGAGAAAGTGCCAGAACAGCTTTTGCTCCCCGGTGCACAGTCTTACGACACTCAGGTGGCAGCGCACGATCGCCATGCTGCCTCAGTTGAGCGCTGGCTGCGAGGATTTTTGAGCGATTGGCTGAGCGGTTTAGGCTGCAAGCCTAAACTGCCTGCTGCTGTCGCAGATATTCGTAAGTGACGATCGCCCCTGCCACCTGGACATTCAGCGATTCCACCTTGCCAAACTGCGGAATCGTGAGGCAGTGATCGCACTGCTGCGCGATCGCGTCTGGAATGCCCGTCAGCTCTTGCCCCAACACCAGCACCGTTTGACGGGAAAACTGAAATTGCGCCAGCGGCATTGCCTCTGCGTTCACTTGGAGCGCGACGAGACTGTAGCCGCTTTGCCGTTGATCCTGAAGCCAATCTGAGAGCGCCGCAGGCGGACAGGCGATTAACGGTTGCCAGTGCTGGGCTGAGGCTGCCAGATTGCAGAACGATCGAGTTTGGGCGATCGCCAAATCCGCCAATACCAATCCCTCTAGCCGAAATGCCTCCACGGTGCGGCAGAGTCCGCCTAGGTTTGCCGGATTTTGCACCAGCGAGGCACAAACAATCAGTGGAAAGCGAGACGAGCCGTGGCGATCGGGCGATCGGTCTACCGGAGTTCGTTTGATCACAGCCTGACTAAACTGCGCGAACTAGACTGGGCTTTGCTGCTGCATGACAGGCTGCGGCTGCGGTTGGAACTGGAACAGCGAGTAGACCACATTACGGCGAATGTTGGTCATCATTTCCAGGAACAGCTCGTAGCCTTCACTCTTGTATTCGATCAGCGGATCTTTCTGCCCATAGCCGCGTAGCCCGATCGACTCTCGCAGTCCCTCCATTTGCTGGAGGTGTTCCCGCCAGAGCGTATCGATTTGCTGGAGCGTAAAGAACCGCTCGGCTTGCCGCATCAGTCCCGGCTGAATCTGATCAATTTGCGCTTCCTTCATGTCATAGGCGATCCGGGCTTGCTCATGCAGGAAGGTTTTGATTTCGCCCACCGACAGATCTGCCATCAGCTCTGGCTCCAAGTCTTGCAGCAGGTAAACGAACTCTTTCACCTTCTCCAGCACCTTGTCCAATTCCCACTCTTCGGCAGGCAGTTCGGGGTTGATGTAGGCATCGACAATATCGTTCATCGTCCGTTCGATGTACTTGATCACCTGCTCTTTCAGATCCAACTCTTCCAACACTCGCCGCCGTTCGGCGTAGATGGCACGACGCTGGTTATTCATCACCTCGTCGTACTCAAACACCTGTTTGCGGATGTCGTAGTAGTAGGTCTCAACCTTTTTCTGTGCGCCTTCCAGCGATCGGGTCAGCATCCCGGACTCGATCGGCATGTCTTCCTCGACGCGGAACAGGTTCATCATATTGGCAACGCGATCGCCGCCAAAGATCCTCAGCAGGTTATCTTCCAGGCTGAGGAAAAAGCGGGTCGAGCCAGGGTCACCCTGCCGTCCGGCGCGTCCTCGGAGCTGGTTGTCAATCCGGCGCGACTCGTGGCGCTCTGTGCCAATCACATGCAAACCGCCCAACTGCACGACTTCCTCATGCTCCGCATGGGTGAACTGCTCATATTCCTTAAGTAGCAGGTTATAGGTTTGCCGGAGCTGCTGGATCGCTGGATCGGGGGTGGGAGCTTTTTCTGCCGCCGTCGCCACCTTGTCTTCTGCCGTCAGTTCAGGCAGCGATCGCTCCCCATATTGCTTGACGGCAAACTCCACTGCTTCTTTCAACTGCTTCTCAGCCGCTTTCGAGAGTTCGGTGGGGAAGATCTGCGGCGAAGCCTTCCAGGTTTTGACCTTGCCGACTGGTTGACCAAACCCTTTGCCGCCGCTGCGTCCCCCGTCGCCGTCCATTACTTTCGTTACAGCAAAGCCATCATCGTCTTCCGGCTGAACGAGGCGGGGCATGAAATACTCGCGCAACTTCAGCCGCGCCATGTAATCCGCGTTACCACCCAAGATAATGTCGGTTCCCCGCCCTGCCATGTTGGTGGCGATCGTCACGGCTCCTTTGCGTCCGGCTTGAGCAATGATTTCTGATTCGCGCTCTACGTTTTCGGGCTTAGCGTTCAGCAGGTTATGAGGCACTTTCAGCTCAGCCAATAGCCGCGACAGTACCTCCGACTTTTCAACGCTGGTTGTCCCGACCAGCACCGGGCGACCCACTTCGTGAAACTCGGCGCACTCCTGCGCGATCGCTTTCCACTTGGCGGCTTCGGTTTTGTAGACCACATCCGAAAGGTCTTGCCGTCCGGTAGGGCGGTTGGTCGGGATGATCGTGACTTCGAGCTTGTAGATCTTCTCAAATTCAGATTCTTCAGTCTTGGCAGTCCCCGTCATGCCTGCCAGCTTCGGATAGAGCAGGAAGAAGTTCTGGTAGGTAATCGAGGCTAAAGTCTGAGTTTCGGGCTGAATTTCGACATCTTCTTTGGCTTCGATCGCCTGGTGTAGTCCATCACTCCAGCGCCGACCCGTCATGACGCGCCCTGTAAACTCGTCTACAATCACGATCTCGTCGTTGCGGACGATGTAGTTCACATCTTTGGTGAACAGCTCTTTGGCTTTGATCGCGTTGAAAACGTAGTGCGCCCAAGGATCTTGGGGATCGAACAGGTCGGTGACTCCTAGAATTTGCTCGGTTTCGATGAAGCCCTCGTCTGCCAGAATGACGTTACGCTGCTTCTCGTCTACTTCGTAATGCCCTTCTGGATCGTCTTCCGATTCCTTCTTGGTCAGGGCGTTGGCAATCTGGGCGGCTTGGGTATATTTCTCGCTGGGGCGATCGACCTGTCCCGAAATAATCAGCGGCGTGCGGGCTTCGTCAATCAGCACGGAGTCTACTTCGTCAATCACGCAGAAGTTGAAGGGGCGCTGCACCACATCGTTCATGTGGGTCGCCATGTTGTCGCGCAGGTAGTCGAAGCCAAGCTCGCTGTTGGTGCTGTAGGTGATGTCGCAGGCGTAGTTCTTCTTGCGCTCTTCTGGAATCATGCCCTGCTGAATCAGCCCCACGCTCAAGCCCAAGAAACGGTGAACTTGTCCCATCCACTCGGCATCGCGGCGAGCCAGATAGTCGTTGACCGTG